>CAYRYX010000007.1:0-19743 GCA_964428755.1 uncultured Bdellovibrionales bacterium
TTCGAGACGATTCCGGGGGAGCGGCTCTGGATGCAGACGGGATTCGCGAAACGACTCTTCGAACTCCGACCGGAGAAGGTGTTCATCCCGCTTCAGGCGGTGCCGGTGGCTACGCCCGGAGGGACGGAAATCATCGCGACGGTGCATGACCTCGCGTTCCGGTATTTCCCGAAGACCTTTCCGGTCGCCGCGCGAGCGAAGCTCAACCTCCTCCTCGGTGTCATGGTGCGCAAGGCTGGCAAGATCATCGCCGTGTCTGAAGCGACGAAACTCGACCTCATAAAATTCTTTCCCGACATCCCGAGTTCGCGGATCCGTGTGATCCACCACGGCGTGAACGCGGATATCTATTCCCGCGTCGTCGCGGATGGCGAGATGGCGGGGGTGCTTTCGAAGTACGGACTCGAACGCGAAAGCTACGTGCTCTATGTCGGGGCGATCCAGCCGCGGAAGAACCTGGTCCGGCTCGTGTCGGCGTTCGAGGCGGCGAAGCGGCGACACCCGGAGATGAAACTCGTCATCGTCGGCGAAAAGGCATGGCTCTCGGATGCTATCGTCGCCCGGATGGAGCGGAGTCCGAATGCACAGGACATCATCCGCACCGGGAAAGTCCCATTTTCGGAATTGCCGGCATGGTACCAGGGCGCGCGCCTTTTCGCGTTCCCGTCGCTCTATGAGGGGTTCGGACTGCCGCTTCTCGAGGCGTTCGCCGCCGGAACCCCGGTGCTTTCGGGAAGCATCTCATCCCTGCCGGAAGTCGGTGGGGATGCGGCGCTCTACGCCGATCCGCACATCGACGGCGATATCGCGAAAAAACTGCTTATGCTCTGGGAGGACGAGAAACTTCGGGATCTGCTCCGCGCGCGCGGAAGGGAACGCGTGAAACTCTTCTCCTGGGATCGGTGTGCCGAAGAAACACTTTCGTATATCCATGAATCGTCCTGATTGACGGTTTCTTTCCTGGATGGTACTTTTCCAAGCAAGATAGTACTTTGGAAAGGAACGTGCCATGAGAACGGAAGAAAAACTCGGTGAGCTGTTGAAATTGACTCTGGCGGTAGAAAGATTCGGTCCGGTGGAACGCCATTTGACCGAGAAGCAACTCAGGGAGCTCGATGATCGGTGCAGGCGGTTGTCTCAAACGAAGAAAGAAGAAGAGGGGTCTACCCACGCCGATTCAGAGTCGATTTGGCGGATATTGCATACGCCGTACGCCGCCATCTGACACGCTGTCAAACAGCGTCAGAAACAAAGGGACTGTCCTGCATGGGCGGTCCTTTGAACTTTTCAGGCGGCAAGTCTATGCTCACTTTTTCCGGAAGAAAATCTTCCAGAAGAGGTAGGCGATACCGAAAACGGTTCCGATGATAACCGGTACGGCCCAGGAAGGGAAGCTGATCGACGCGAGCGTGAGGAGGAACGCGAACCAGGTTATCCCGATCCAGGTGAGCGGGCTCTTCTTGTCGGGTGAAAAGGGAAATGATGCGCCGAGATGCTTCCCGAGGAAACCGGCCAGGGCGATCATGAGGATGATGACGATGAGCGGTTTCGCGAGGTTCATCCGGAAGGTGACGATTCCGGGGAGGATCGCTTCGATGGTCATGACGGCCGCGAACGCGAAGAGTGAAAGCTCGATCGCCTCGATCAGGAGCGCATAGATGATGGGCAAGTGCGGTTGCCAAGACATGATGATTCGTTCGCGGATTTTCCGTATCGAAGATTTCCTCATGACAGAGTGTCTTTATATCGCTTATCTGTTCCCGTATACTGCGTCGAACCGTTCGCGTACCTGACGGGCGAATATCGATATGTTCTCCCGATCCGGCTCGGTCTCGAAGGTCACGGCAAGCGTCGCCGCATGAATGGGTTGCGGAACGGAGAGCGATACCTCGAAACTTCCTCCGGGAAAATCGCGGAGTGTCCCGACCGGGATATCGCAGGAGTAGGTCGGACGGAACGCGAATGCCTCCTTCTCGAGCGTGCAGGACGTCGGTTTTCCGAGCGCATCCTCGGAGATGGCAATCGGTTTCGTGACCGACATGAGCGTCTCCAGATACTCCCGATTCTCGATGAGACGTCTCTTCCCGTCCGCGATGATGAAGCTCCTTTTCGTCGCGGGATCGGAAAAGAGCGTTCCGTCCGGTTGCGCGGCGTCGAAGAGGAAGATTTTCCCGCGCTTGTGGAAACGGATTTCCTCGCTGTCGGCAGCGATCACGTTGTCCCAGTCGAAGCCGAGGGATTCGAAGATGGCGGTACTGCCGACCGGGTGCGCCCGTCCGTCACCACCGATCGCGTAGACGCCTTCCGCGTCGGAAAGGAGTGATCCGGGGCGGAATCCCTCCCGGTCTTCTTCCGGTGGGAATATCTTAAGCAGATCGTCATTCGCGGGGAGGATTTTCTCCTTCGGAAACCATGAGAGTGCCGCGCGATCGGAGAGAAACGGAAAAAGCTTCCCGTCCGAGAAGAAATAGGGTGTCTTGTCGACAAGGAATCCGCGATCCTTCGGAACCGAGGAAACCGGTTCGCCGTCCGGCGCAAAAAACGACCGATAGGATTTCCGAAGCGAGATAACGGATCCTTGTTCCGGTTCCGCCGAATCCCGCTCGAGCGTGAGTTCTATATGAACGGAGGAAAACGAGCCGATCGTCCCCGCGTACGTGCGGAGCGTATCGTCTTTGCCGATATGTCCTTTCTTCAGGCTTTTCCCGTCGACGGAATACGGCTCCTCGAGCGTGCTTTTCCCCGTGTCAGGATTTTCGAAGGAGAAGAGGAAACCCTGCGAGGGGAATATTATCCCGTATCCGAACGAGACGCCCGCCCCGATGAACCCCGCCGAAAGGACGACGCGGAGGATGTGGAACCGTCTCCGGAGCGGCTTCGGGATGATCGGTGTCGGATCGAAGAGGATCATAGACTTTTGAGCTCAAAAAGGACGGCGTCCTGCTCCACATGCTTCACTGCGGGAAATACGGTTTTGCGGAGGGGAACCGTCTCCAGTCGTTCGGTCGAAAACGTGAACGCGGAGACGAATTCGAACGAGGCCGGCATCTTCTCCCATCCCTCGAACGAGTCGAGCGGTGTCAGGAGATAGATATGTTCGTATCCGTCTTTCGCCATTCTCTCATAGTCTCCCGGGTTGAAGAAGTAGACGGCGTTTTTCCCGTGGATGAACCGGAGCGGGCCGGCCGGAATGGAGAAGTGGTCTCCGGTCGCATCTCGGTCGATGAGCAGCAGGTCGCGCTCGCCTATGAGCGGTGCGATTTCAGCGGTCGTCCCGAGGAATCCGCGGTTGTCCGCGAAGGGAAATACCCGGATGGATGACGGGATCGCGAGCAGGAGAACGAAGAGGCAGACTCCGGCTGCGGTTACGTTTCCGATCCGGACGCGCTTTTCGGCGAGTACCGACAAAGCGAACGTTCCCGAGAGGAGGAGTGCGGGGAATACGAAGGGGAGGAACCGGCGGAGCATCCACGGGTGATCGTGCGTGATGTTCGGATCGAAGAAGTAGAGGAACGTCGGGAATGCGAGAAGTGCGGGAACGAGAAGCGGATATCGTTTTTTCCGGAGCAGGAACGCGATGCCAAAGAGTCCGATGAGAAATGTCGGCAGGAGTCCGTAGACAGCGAAGAGTTTCCAGAGCGCGAGAGAGATTCCGGCGCTGTCCGCGAGCGCGGCCGGGTCGGCTACGGAGAGCGATGAGAGGTTCTTGAGGAGCGCCTTCGCCATCACGGTGTAGAAGGGGAGGTTCGCGGAAAGATTGATGAGGAGCACCGCGAGCGCGAAGAGGAGCGGGGCGGTCCGGAAGAACGTTTTTCGGGGTGCGACGAACGCGCGTCCCTGTCGTGAGAGGAAGAGGATCGCGAGCGCGACCCCGAGCGCCCAGATGCCTTCGATGCGGGTGACGGCGAGCATGAGTGCCGAGAAGTATGCGCCGAGAAAGAAACTCGCGCGGTTTTCGCGGAGAAAAAGGATGAGATTGAGCGAGAGGAAGAGAAACAGGAAGAGTGCCGCGTTTTCGGTGAGCGTGAACTTCGCGAACCAGGACGGGAGAAATGAGGCGGCGAAGATCGCCGTGGCGCCGACAGCGTACCGCTCGTCCGTAAGGGTGCGGACGAGGACGAATACTGAGAGGGCGGAAAACAAAAGGAGGATGCCGTTGCCCACACGGAATCCGTCCATGCCGAAAAACCCGATGAATGCGGCGAGCCAGGACGTGTAACCGAGGGGGAACTGGGTCAGGAGCGACCCGTCTTCCTTGTAGAAAAATCCGGGGAAGTGGAGCGCCTTGCCTTCACCGTAGATTCCGAAGAACGTTCCGCTTGCCGGAGAGGAGAACGAAAGCGACCCGGTTCGGGAAAGTTCGAATGCCGCCTCGCTGATGGATCCCTGATCGCGGCCGGAGAAGACGGTCGGTTCGGCGAAATACATGAGGGAGATGGAATAGAGGACGGCGAGAACGAGAATGATCCTTGCGGACAAGTTTTCCTTCGCAAGCCATTTCCGCGCGGACAGGGCCGCGCCTGTTCCCATGATGACAGCGAAAAGCATGAGGAGGCGTACGGAAAAGAATCCCGAGATCGCGAGAAAATACGAAGCCCACCAGAAGAGGAGGAATCCGAACGCGAAGAACGAGAACTTCGCGGCAGAGATGAGTCGTCGGTCGTCGTGTTCCATGATATGGAGTATAGCGGAGACGGCACCTTTTTTCAATTTGCAAAAGGGGGGTTCGGAAGGTAGAATGAAGACATGTTTTTTCCGCTTTCCTATTTCTTCTGGCACTACGCGAAAGGGTTCGCCTCGGTGCTCTCGGCATGGCTCAATATCTTCCGCTCGTTCTCGCGGTTTTTCAGTGTGGGCGAATTGCTCATGACGCTCGTCTCCCCGTGGAAGCGTGACGTGACACCGAAGACCTGGATCGGTTTCCAGCCGCTCGCGACGGTGAACCGTCTCCTTATGAACGTCTTCTCGCGGATGATGGGAGCGATCGTCCGTCTCATCGTCATCTCGGTCGGCGTAGTCGTTCTCGCGATCACACTCGCCGCTTCCGCTGCGTTCGTAGCCGTCTGGCTTCTCTCGGTGCCGGTGTTCCTGTTCCTTCTCTTCCAGCTTTCGGCGCGTGGGGATCTCTGGCGCGCGGAGCAGATCGCTCTGCTTGTTTCCGGCATCGGCACGGCGTGGTCGCTCCTCTCGTATGTCTCACGACTGCCGGAATCGTTTCTTCCGAAAGACCGGAACGATCTTTTCGGGAAACCGTATTTCCCCCGGGTTCTCGGTCGTCTGGGTATCCGGAAGAAGGATTTCCATCGGAAGGACTGGGAGGGCGACGACGCCTTCGCGAAACGTCTCTCGGAACTGAATATTTCCATGGAGACTTTCGATGCGATCGTCGCGCACGAGGCGGCGAATGCTGAGCGTCGCGTCCGGCGTGGGAGACCGTTTCTTTGGGAAAACCTTCGCAAGTCCGTCCCGATCGGTCGCGGTTGGCAGTACGGCTATACCGTGAGGCTCGACCGGTACTGTACGGATCTCTCGAAGTCGGATTTTTCCGAATACTCCCGTCTGCATCTCTTCGGTCGCGAGGACGAGTTCCGTGTGGCGACGCTCGTCATGGCGCGTCCCCGGCAGAACAGTATCCTGCTTGTCGGCGACGCCGGTATCGGAAAGAAGACTTTCATCCATTCGCTCGCGCGAAAGATCCGCGAGGGGGATCTGCCGGCATACGAGCATCTCCGCTTCCTCATATTCGACCTCGGCACCGCGGTCGGTGATGCCATGAACCGTGGTGAGGATATCGAGAACGCGCTCCGGATCCTTTTCATGCAGGCGGCATATGCGGGAAATGTCGTCATGGTCATCGATCATATCGATACGTTTCTCGGTGGTGATCCGAACCATCCGAACCTCGCGCCGCTTTTCGCGGAATTCCTTGCTTTGCCGACATTCCGCGTCATCGGACTCATCGGGGCGGGGAAGTATCACGACCTCGCACGGACGGACGAACCAGCTCTCAAATTCTTCGAAGCGGTCTATCTCCGCGAACCGGATGAGAATGCGACCCGGGAGATACTCCTCAACGTGCTCGAGTCCGAAGAGCGGCGTGGTACGGTCTTTACCTGGAAAGCGCTCCAGTCGATCATCGAACTTTCCGGACAGTATGAGTGGGATGTCCCGTATCCGGAGAAAGCGATCGACCTTGCCCAGGAAACCATGCTTCACTTTCAGTCGTCACCGGACGGTTCTTTCATCACGCCATCGACCGTGCACGCCTTCGTTTCGATCAAGACCGGTGTCCCGGTCGGCAATCTCGGCGAGGACGAACGGGATCGGTTGCTGCGACTCGAGGAAACCATGCATGCCCGGGTCGTCGGACAACATGATGCGGTCAGGCAGGTCGCGGAAGCCTTGCAGCGTGCCCGTGCCGGATTCGGAAATCCGAAACGGCCGCTCGGCTCGTTTCTCTTTCTCGGTCCGACCGGTGTCGGCAAGACCGAAACCGCGAAGGCGCTCGCCGAGGCATATTTCGGCGGTGAAGACCGGATGGTGCGGCTCGACATGAGCGAATTCCAGGGGAGCGACGCCGCGGAACGCCTCATCGGTTCGAGTGTTTCGGGCGAGGAGGGACAGCTGACGGCGGTCATGAAAGAACACCCGTTCTCAGTGCTTCTTCTCGACGAGATCGAGAAAGCATATCCGAAAGCACTCGATATATTTCTCCAGGTCATCGACGAAGGATTCGTCACGGACGGATTCGGCAAGAAGATCAATTTCCGAAAATGCATCATCATCGCGACTTCGAATGCGAGCTCGACCCTCATCGCCGAGCTGCTCGGGCATGGTGCCACTCCCGAGCAGGCGAAGAAGGAGGTGGTCGCGGACATCGCGAAGCAGGGCACATTCCGGATGGAGTTCATGAACCGTTTCGACAGCATCATCTTCTTCGCGTCGCTTTCGACCCCCGAACTTTCCGAGGTCGTTTCGATCAAGCTTGCCGGACTCGCCGCCAGGATAAAGAAAGAGAAAAATATCACGCTTTCGTTCGGTGATGGTGTCGCGGAGGCGATCGTCTCTCGCGGGTACGAGCCGGAATTCGGCGCCCGGTCGCTCAACCGATATCTGGAAGACAGGGTCGAGGATCTGGTCGTCCGAAAGGTGCTCGAGGGCGTCGTGAAGGAGGGCGGCAGCTGTGAGATTTCCGTTGTCGATCTCTTATAAAATGAAATTTGAAAAATCAAAAATAAAAGTTATTGTGTCCGCCAAGGGCGGATTCCTCTATTTTTCATTTTGATATTCACGTTTTGCATTTCGTTTCGATAAACAGGAGCGCGATGATGATAACCATATGTCTTCGAACAAAAAAAATCTGAAGATACTCATGATCGCGCCGACCCCGTTCTTCGCGGATCGCGGGACGCATATCCGCATCCTCGAGGAGGCACTCGCTTTGCGGCGTCGCGGGCACGAGGTCACGATCGCGACATATCACATCGGGAGCGATCTGCCGGGCGGACTCGCGGACGGTATCGACGTCCGTCGCATCCGGAGACTCCTTTTCTGGTACAAGAAACTCGAGGCGGGACCGGATTGGCAGAAGATCGTCCTCGACCTCATGCTCATCCGAAAGACATTCTTCCTCGCGCGAACCTGGAAGCCGGATATCATCCACGGACACCTCCATGAAGGGGTTCTGATAGGGTGGATCGTCAGGCGGCTGCTCTTTTGGAGAAAGATGAAACTCGTCGCGGATTTCCACGGGAGCCTTACGAAAGAAATGGTTTCACACGACTATCTCGGCGGCGGGATCCTGAAAGCGATCTTCGAGCGCATAGAACGCGTGGTCGACAATCTCGGCGACGCGGCGGTCGCGAGTTCGTGGTCGAACGCCAAGGAGATATCGCGCCTGCGTCGTCGCGGCGGCGTCGAAGTCGCGCTCGACGGCGCCAGGATCTTCGCGCCTTCCGGAGTGGAAAATCGTCGACTTTCCCGTGAGAAACACGGCATTCCGATCGACGCGACGGTCGTGGCTTATACCGGCGCGTTTATCGCGAACAAAGGGGTCAAGGTGCTCGTCGCGGCGATCCCTTCGGCGCTCGCGCGTGATGAAAACCTTTTTTTCGTACTTGCCGGGTTTCCCCGGAATGAGCTCGAACCGCTTCTTGAGGAGGCGGAGGTCCGCTCCCGCGTGAAGATCGTGAGTCCGCTTCCCTATTTCGAGCTCGGAGCGATCCTCGGGATGAGCGATATCGCCATCGATCCGAAGCGCGACGGGACGGGGCAGGCGAGCGGGAAGATGCTTCAATATATGGGAGCGGGGCTTCCGGTCGTCTGTTTCGACACGCGGAACAACCGCGAATATCTCGGCGACGGAGGCGTGTTCGCGGCGGACGAAACGAGTGAAGCGCTCGCGGACGCGATCGTCGCGCTTGCGGCACGTCGTGATGACTGGAGCAAGCTTGGCGGAGACAACCGCGCTCGCGCGCATTCGTTCAGTTGGGATAAGTCCGGTGAGAAATTGGAAAAAATATATGAAACTGTTTTTGGTGAGAATCGGTAAGGCGTGGCGGGCGATACGACGGGACGGATTGTTTTCCGGCGGGAAACGGGTCTTTGGCGCATTCTTCGCATTGTTCCGGCGTGTCCGTCCGGGAGATATCCTGTTCGTGACGAACGGAGTGGGGGATAGCGCGCGATACCGTTGCCATCATGTCGCCGAGGAGTTCGGTTTCCGCGGGTTCCGGACCGCGATCACCGTGCAGGACAACCCCTTCCTTCAGTCGTATGCCGAAAAGTTTTCCGTGTTCATTTTTCATCGGACGCTCTTCACTCCTGCGGTCGCGAAATTTGTCGAGCGCATCAAGACACAAGGCAAGGAAATCATCTTCGAGGCGGACGACCTCGTCTACGATCCGGAATTTCTCCGTCATATGGATTCCTTCGCGACGATGAATCCGCTCGAACGGAAGCTCTATGAGAACGGGCTCGGCGGCGAAATCCTCGCCGATCCGTATGTGACGACTTGTACGACGACGACCACCTTTCTCGCCGACAAGCTTCGCGAGAAAGGGAAGCAGGTCTTCATCGTTCCGAACAAGCTCTCGGAAGCGGATGTGCGGATTGCGGACGAGATCCGCAAGAAACAAGAAACAAGAAACAAGAAACAAGGGGGAACTACGATGAGTTATTTTAGTGGATCCGCATCTCACAACAAGGACTTCGCGACCATCACGGAACCGCTGCTCTCGATACTCGGGAAATATCCGGAGACGCGGCTCGCCATATACGGTCCGCTCGACCTTGACGCGCGGTTCGACGCGCTCGGAAGCCGTGTGGAGAAGATCCCGTATACGCCGCGCGAGAAACACCTGAAAAACGTCGCCATCGCGGATATCAACCTGGCGCCGCTTCAGATCGGTAATCCGTTCTGCGAGGCGAAATCGGAGCTCAAGTTCTTCGAAGCGGGGATTCTCGGTGTCCCGACGGTCGCTTCCGCGACGCGGACCTTTCAGGAAGCGATCATGGACGGCAAAGACGGCTTCACGGCGACCACGGACGCGGAGTGGACAACGAAACTCGAAAAACTTATACTGGACCCCGTGCTCCGGAAAGAGATGGGGGAACGCGCGCGCGAGAAGGCACTCGAAAAATATGTGACGACGAACGCCCGGAACGAAGCATACTGCCAGTATCTCATCGGAAAGATAGCAAAGAAAGAAATCCTGAAGTAAGAATTTTGAATTTCGAGTGAAATTCGAATCAAAAATGAATGAAAAACAAATTCGATCTTGAGGAGAGGACAGCTCTTTTCGGCGAAAATGTGATAAAATTCTGCAAGACGATGACGCAGGACATCGTCACGAAGCCACTTATTTCACAGATCGTACGATCCGCGACGAGCGTCGGTGCGAATTATATGGAAGCGAACGGAGCGAGCTCGAAGAAGGATTTCAAGAACAAGATACATATCTGCAAGAAAGAAATACAGGAAACGAAACATTGGTTGAGGATGATTTCCGTCGCATCACCAAATAGTGCCGTGGAAGCGAGGGTCTTGTGGAAAGAAGGTCAGGAGTTGACGCTTATATTCGGAAAGATCATTTCGACATTGGGCAAGTCTGAAAATTGATTCAAAATTTGAAATTCTTAATTCTAAATTGATTACGGGTATGAAAATTCTCATCACCGGAGGAGCAGGATTCATCGGTAGCGCGACCGCAAAGGCGCTTATGGACCGCGGGGACAAGGTCGTCCTTATCGACAACTTCAACGACTACTACGATCCGAAGCTGAAGCGCGACCGTATCAGTAAATTTCTCAAGGAGTACAAGGGGAAGTTCGTCATGTACAAAGGTGATATCCGCGATGCGAAATTTCTCGACCGCGTGTTCAAGAAGGAGAAACCGCAGAAGGTACTCAACTTGGCCGCGATGGCCGGCGTGCGGAGCTCGCTTGAGGATCCCTGGCTCTATGCCGACGTGAACGTGATGGGATTCATCGCGCTCCTCGAGACGGCGGTCACGTACAAGGTCAAAAACTTCGTCTACGCATCCTCTTCTTCCGTCTACGGCAACAACACGAAAACGCCGTTCGCCGAGACCGATACGGTGGATACACCGATTTCGCCCTATGCCGCGACCAAGAAGGCAAATGAGCTCATCGCACATACCTATAGTCACATCTACAAGCTTCCGACGACGGGTCTGCGTTATTTCACCGTCTACGGTCCGTGGGGCAGGCCCGACATGGCGCTCTACAAGTTCGTGACGAACACCATCGAAGGGAAACCGATCGACGTCTACAACAAGGGGAAGATGTCTCGCAACTTCACCTACATCGACGATATCGTTTCCGGATCCATCGTCGCGCTCGACACCATCCAGCCGTACGCGGTCATGAACATCGGCGGAGACAAGGAGGAGACGCTCATGCGCTTCATCGAAGTCATCGAACAGTGCGTCGGGAAAAAGGCGAAGAAGCGGATGCTTCCGATCCAGCCCGGCGACGTCCAGTCGACCGTCGCGGACATCTCCAAGCTCCGCGCGCTCGGCTGGAAACCCGAGACCCGCATCGAGGAAGGCATCAAGAACTTCGTCGACTGGTACCGCGTGTACTACAAGGCATAGCCCCTGTCGTTCTGGTCCCGTCGCCTTCTGCCATCCCGAGCGTAGTCGAGGTATCTTGTTTCTCAAAAAACTCCCAGTGAATCAGTCACTGGGATTTTTGTCTGCCCCGGTTGATTTTGATATCATGGAAGAGTAAATCGATAAGAAAATAATATGTGCGATATTTGTCCTGGTGATGGCGTAGTACTGAGCTACCTTGTTGGTTTTTGTGCTGTAATTTCTTTTATGGTTTTGGTAATTGCAAAAAAGAAAACAATAGCGCTACTGACACTTTCTATCTTGACAAACTTAGTTTTTCTGTCGGCAATATTTTTTGGAACTTTATTTTTTCAAATTTATAAAATTGAATGGTTCCAATATTTCTCAGCATTTGTTTGGCCAGTCATAAACATTATTCTTATTGTCTGGTATGTTCGGAAGAAACAGTAGACGATATTTCATTTCGCTATCCATCGCCCTTTCCCTTGTGGCTTCTCCGCTTGACTTCTCGTCCTTTCTGGGCGTTCCATTTGCCAAGGGTGACGTAGTCTCGAACGAGGACGATGATGGGAACACTTATGAAGAATGGTCCGGAACGGAGATGATCTCTGGATATAGGTCGATTGACTCCAGCGTGACTGTTGTCGTCAAACCGGGAACAATCCTCGAATTCGAGGGGACAGCGACTCTCGAGGTTTGGGGAAAGCTTCTCATCGAGGGTACGCCGGAAAACCCGGTGATATTAAGGAAGAAGAATCCTACCAACCCAGACGAATCCTATAGCGTGACTTCTTTCGGAACCGTGCGGGCGAGGAATATCAATGTGTCCGGAGGTGGCAGTGCGACGGAAGCCTTTCTTGTCGGATCCGAAGAACGATCGTCGCGGTTTCTGAATCGCGCGCAGGCCGAGATGTTCTATAAGGGGGCATTCTCCTTTATCGGTGGGTCGTTCGATATCGAAGGCGCGAATTTCCATGACAACGCCGTCGGAATTTTTTCAAGAAAATCGGGAGCGAAGGTTTGGCGCTCGAAATTTTCACAAAACACGATCGATATCGTGACGCAGGGAGTATCCGCGGACGTGCAATACAATTGGTGGGGGAGTCCGTCAGGGCCGACGGCCTGTGTCGAAGGATGTGCTTATAAACAGAAGTACGAGAAGATAATCGGCGATGTGTCGGTTGCCCCATGGGCGGAAGAAGCCGATAAACGGGATCCGGTCGTCGTCATCCCCGGCATCATGGGGTCATGGAGGAAGACGCAGATGAGCGAGCTTGAGCTTGATCCGATATTTGGAGTTTATGATGATTTGATTGAGACGCTTGATGAAAACGGATATGAAGAGGGGAAGGACTTGTTCCGGTTCCCGTATGAGTGGCGTATGAGCAATGTCGAGACCGCGAAGCTTCTCAGGACAAAGATCAACGCCATAAAAGCACAAACGAAATGGCCGAAAGTGGATATCGTTGCCCATTCGATGGGCGGGCTTGTGACGCGGGAATATATCAGAGCGCTTGGCGGTGATGCGAGCATCGATCAATTTATTACACTCGGAACGCCTCATAAAGGAGCGCCGAAGAGCTATTTGCAATGGGAAGGAGGGGAGTTTGTTGGATTATCTGGTTTTTTTGCGGAAAAAATTTTTCAACAGGAAGCCGAAGAAAACGGATACGGCAGCATATTCGAATATATTCGGAGCATTCCAGTCCAGTCCGTCCGCGAGCTTCTTCCGGTGTATCCGTACCTCCGTAACGTAGGCGAAAGTGAACTGATGTTATATGCTTCTCCGGAGTATCCGACGAATACGTTTCTCGAAAACCTCGGAACGGCAGCGGCGCTGCAAAAACTTGAAAAAGTATCTCTCACGAACATCGTCGGAAAAACTGAGAATGACGCGACAATAGAAGAAATTCGGACTAATGGGTTGTCGATAGAACTTCTGGATGACCCGGAAAAACCGGTGTTATGGGGTCACGGGAAACCGGACGGGTATGATGATCTTTTCGGGGGTGACCGCGGTCTTGAACTTGGTGCAGGAGATGGGACAGTCCCGATCGATTCCGCGAAGGGGATCGTGGCGGATGAGACCCTTGAACTCGCGAGCCGCCATGGGGATCTACCGTCCGATGCGGCGGAAATCGTGTATAGGACATTTACCGGATTGGACACGACGGCGAATATTGTCAAAAAGTCTCAGCCGACATCGCTGCTCCTCGTCATGCCGTTTTCCCCGGTTGATATCCAGGTGGTGTCGCCGAGCGGGTTGAAAGTCGGGAAGGATTTCGATGGTGACGGGTTTCTGAACCAGATTTCCGGCGCATACTATACCGGGTCGGATACAAAGAATGAGTTCATCACGATTCCGAATCCGGAGAATGGCGAGTATAGGATTCTCGCGCGTGGAACAGATGGCGGTGGCGCCTATCGGATCGAGACAGCGAAGATCATGGAGACGGTGGACGGTGACACTACGGAATCGACCGCGACGATAGAGGGCGAGGCGGTCGCCGGTGTGATGGAGGAGGATGTGGCGGTCGAAGTTTCGGCAAACGTCGTCGAATTGAAGGGCGAAGCGAAGGATATCATCGCGCCGACCGTCACGATAGTTTCTCCGGAATCGAAAACATACCGGAACAGTGCCATGATCCCGGTCTCATATTCCGTTTCAGACGACGTCACTCCGAACGACAAGCTGGCAACCATTGCTTCGCTCGATGGCGCGACCTATGCGAAACCTGATATCGATGCCGCGTTTCTTCCTCTTGGCGCTCATGAATTTTCCGTGAGTGCGACCGACGAGGCGGGAAATGTCGGCACAGTGGAGACAACTTTCACCCTTGAGACCTCCTGGGGTGCCTTGTCCAAAAATATAGACCACTATGCGGCGCTCGGATTCCTTAAGAACAAAGGCGAGCGGCAGATGCTGAAGACGCATATCCGGAACCTCGGCGAAACCGTGGAATTCCTGGAAAGATATGACGCGTTCTTCCGATTCCATCCGAAGCTTCGCGATATCTTCGAACGCGAAATAACACACCAGCTTTCCACTCTTCAGAAATACGTGAACCAGAAATCCGGGAAATCGATCGATCCGATCGCCGCAATCAGACTTGTCGAGAGTATGGGGGCATTGAAAGAAAGTATCGGTAGATGAGGAATGGATTCCATTCATCTGGTCAGGGATATCTCGAAATCGAGGTTGACAATCGTCTATGAATCGTCTATAATACGTCTATAGATGATTGCTGAATATATGGAATTCAAGCCAAAATACAGTATATCGGATCTGCTCCTCGCAAATATAAAGCGGATAGCGGAAATCATCGTCGACCTGAATACCCGGCGTTTTCCTGGTGTGGTTTTGACGGAGCTCGAACAGCGGGCGAAAGAGCTCTCGACATACTCGTCGACGAGTATCGAGGGAAATCCATTGCCGCTTACCGATGTGAAGAGAATCCTGAAGACCCGCCCCATTCATATCCGCGACAGCGAGCGGGAGGTGTTGAATTACAACAAGGCCATCATCGAGCTGAATACGGCGATAAAGGATGAGAATCGGGAATTCGATCTCCCGTTCATTCTCGATATCCAGAAAGCTGTCGTCGACGGGTTGATAGAGGAACACCGCCTCGGGCGGCTCCGGGAGGAACCGGTCTTCGTCAATGATCCGAAGACTCGACAGTCCGTCTATCTCCCTCCGGATCATGGGGATGTTCCCGGATTATTGGATGATCTTTTGGGCTATGTGGCATGTTCCGAAAGAGCTGTCGATCCGCTTATCGTCGCAGGCATATTTCATAAACAATTCGTGATCATCCATCCTTTCGTCGATGGGAACGGAAGGACCGCTCGTCTCGCGACCAAGTCACTCCTCGCGAAAATGGGTGTGGATACATTCAACCTGTTCAGCTTCGAAAACTACTATAACCGGAATGTCACCAGATATTTTCAGGAAGTCGGCGAATTCGGAAATTACTATGATATTCGCGATGACATAGATTTCACGTCATGGCTCGAATATTTCACCGCGGGAATCATAGACGAGCTCTTGCGGGTCAAGAAGGAGCTCGAGCGGGAATCCGGATTTCCGGAAGAAGGTCTTCTGGAACACCATCGGAAACTCCTTGCCTTCGTGAAAAAACATGGCTCCATCGCTGATAGCGAGTATGCGAAACTGACCGACCGCGCGAAATCGACGCGGAGTCTCGATATCCGGAAGCTTGTAGATATTGGGGTCATCGAGCCGTTCGGAAGAGGAAAGGCCACGCGCTACAGATTGAAGGCTTAAGGAATCCAGCATGAAAAAAATCCTCATAACGGGCGGGGCGGGATATATCGGGTCGCACGCGGTCAAGCTTTTTCTTGAGAGGGGTTTCCCGGTCGTCGTGCTCGATAATTTTTCGCGCGGATACCATGAGCCGATGGAGATACTCGCGGGTCAGGGCGACTTGTCCGTCGAGGAGGCGGATCTGCTCGATGCGGACGCCGTGAAGAGCGTCTTCGCGCGGCACGATATCGGAACGGTGATCCACTTTGCGGCGCTCTGTCTCGTGAACGAATCGATGGAAGAACCGGACCGGTATATGAGAAACAACGTCGAAGGGACGCGGAACCTGCTCGAAGCGATGCGCGGGGCGGACGTGAAAGACATCATCTTCTCCTCGACCTGCGCGGTCTACGGCGAGACCAGGACCCTTCCGGTCGACGAGACACACCCGACCGATCCCGTGAATCCCTACGGTGCCTCCAAGCTTGCGGCGGAAAATCTGATCCGCGAATACGGCGAACGGCACGGTTTCCGATATGTCATATTCCGATATTTCAATGTCTGTGGCGCAGCCAAGGACGGCACCATCGGCGACAGCAAGAAGCCGTCGCAGCTCCTCATGCAGAACGCGGTGCGCGGCGCGATGGGCATCGAGCCCTTCGCGTATACCTGCGCGACAGTCGATACGCCGGACGGCACGCCGATCCGCGACTACATCGACGTCGAAGACCTCGTTGCGGCGCATTTCGGAGGATATGGATATCTCGAAAAGGGCGGTGCAAGCGATACCTTCAATCTCGGGAACGGGAAGGGATTCTCGGTGAAGGAAATCGTCTCGGAAGTCGAACGGGCATTCGGCACGACCATGGAAAAAACCCAGGTCGAGCCGCGCAAGGGGGAGTATGCCGAAATTTACGCCGACCCGTCGAAGGCGAGATCGGCACTCGGATTTTCCCCGAAAAAATCATTGGCGGACAGCATCGAAAGTCTCCGGAGGTGGTATTCCGGCCATCCTCATGGCTACGGACGGTAGCGGATCCGGACGCCGTTGACTTGAGGCGCGTTTCGTCGTATAACGAAGCGTGTTCTTTTTTTGCAGGAGGGTGAGATGGGAATCGGTCCGAAGTCTGAAACGGGGTGCAATCGGATACTGTTCGTGCCCGGATATCAGGAGATGGAGTCGGTTGTCATGACGGAGCGGCTGAAAGGAGCGGAGCGGCTCTGGTGGCAGGATGGCGAGCGTCCGTACGACTGGATCATCGTTTCCGGTGGTATCACGAGGCGGCGCCAGCTCACCTCGGAAGCGGATTTCATGAAGAATTGGCTCGTGAGGAACGCGAAAATCGCTCCGGGAAACATCATCGCGGAATGCTGTTCCTGCGATTCCTTCGAGAACGTGCGGAACGTGGTGGAGGGGTATCTGCGCGAACCCGCGTATCTCGCGAAGGATGTGGAGGTGACGATCGTCTCCCAACGGGAGCACGCGAACCGTCTTCGGGTGACGTTCGAGGCGTATGGGGTGCGGGCCGGTATCGCGCCCGTTCCCGGATACTCCATTCTGCAACGCCTGCTCGAATGGGGGTATCTCTACTACACTCTCTATGATCCGAAGGGTGAAAGTCGGTTTTCCAAATGGAAAGCCGACCGCGTCCGAAAAACGCTCCAAGGATTCTGAACGCTCCAAAGCAGACCCTGTCAGACACGATGTCTGGCGGGGCTATTTTTTTTGAGAAGAGAAACAAATTCCTCCTTGCGTTCGGGGTGGAAGATGTATTCGACGGAGACCCCGTCCGGAAGCGATTCCATATGTCGCTCGATATCCAGACCAGGGAGCCAATCCGCGCTTACGAGGTAGTCCGACGTATCCATGCCGGATACGCGGAAGCGCCTGCGACTTATGGATCGAAGGATATCAAGCACGATCGGAACCGGACGGAGTATGCCCGACCTGCGCCGACCGAAGCGGACATGGGAAATCCGATGCTGTTCGGCAAGCTCGACGAGGATTTTGAAATAAGAGGGGAAGAAGTGCACGTGCTCGTGGGAATTGAGTCCGTCGGGAAGACGACCGAATAATTTCCGAAAAGCCGATATCTGTTCGTCCCAAGTACTCCTGATGGATTCCGGTGACAGTTTTCTTGTGACGTGTCCCGCAAGGAATGTCGCGATCCTTCCGAAGAAACTCCCGTGGAGTTCCCGCGAGTCCGAAATGACCGGGCTCCGGTCGAGATGGATATCGATCTTGACTCCGGAACCGAGTAAAAACAACACATCGTCCGGAGTGACCGACCCATGCGGCATGACGGCGACCCGGTCGACGACGCCTGACCGGATGAGCGTACGCGCGGCTTCGTTCATTTCCGTGCTTATCCCGAAATCGTCGATGGTGATGATATGCTTTCTCATATCCGATACTGTATCATATTTCTGCTTATCTTCGCTATTTTCGTTGTTATGGGAGCGGAAATGTGGTAGAAAGGAAGAGAAATAAAGGAATCGGATGGACACGAGGACAATCTCCGTGGTCGTTCCCTGTTTCAATGAAGGGAAACGGATATATCGGAATATCGCGAAGATTCGAGGGTTTCTCTCGAAGCGTTTTTTGTCGTTTCAGATCATCGCGGTGAACGACGGGAGCACCGACGACACGCTTGCCGAGCTCGTCCGGGCAGAGCGGGATTTCTCCATCGCCGTCATCGACCGGAAGCGCAATGGAGGCAAGGGAAAGGCGGTGCGGGCGGGGATGCTCGCGGGTACCGGAGATATCGTCATGTTTCTCGACGCGGATCTCGGCATACCGATAGAGAGCCTGGACGAATTCCTCCCGGAGCTCGGGAAAGGGGCGGATATCGTCATCGCATCGCGGATGGTTCCGGGGTTGCGCGTGGCGCGACCGGTCCGGGCGCACCGACGATTCATGGAGCGGATTTTCCGCCTTCTCCGTATCGTGATCATCGGCAACCCGAAGATACGCGACACCCAGTGCGGTTTCAAGGTATTTACGAAGGAAGCCGCGGCGGATATCTTTCCGCGGCTCACCATCGATCGTTTCGCGTTCGATGCCGAGATCGTCTTCATCGCGGGGATGCTCGGGTACCGTGTGCGGGAGATGCCGATCGTCCTTCAGAATCCGGTCCGGACGAGCGTCCGGATCTTCCTGGATCCGATCAACATGATTGCTGATCTCTTCCGTATCCGTTGGAACGGCCTGACCGGAAGATACCGGAGATAGTTGCGTAACCGGTTGCGTAATAACCCGTGACACCACCTATGAAGCGATTGATGGATATGATGCGGCGGGTCGCGCGTGAACTTCGGAAAAACAGTCTCCGGGCTTTCGTACGGAAAGCCTGGTTCTATTCGCTTGGGAAGGGAAGAATGCTCTGGGCGCTCGATCCGGATGATTGGAAACGAAAGAAATCGAAGGCAGCAGTATATTTTTCGAAGTATCCGGTCGGGAACGGAGGCGAACGACCGAATATCGTTTTCATCGTGCCGGGAACGTGGATATCCGGCGGTATCGCGGTCATCCTGCGGCATGTAAATCTGCTTCAGGCGGGCGGATACGACGTAACTCTCGTCACGCAGGATCTCAAGACTTCTTTTCCGTGGTATGCGGGACAAGGGGTCGGGGTTGTTCCGATCGATCGGATGGAGGATTTGCTCCGAAAAGGGATTGATATTCTCGTCGCGACCGGGTGGAATTCCGCTCCGACCGTCGATCTGCTTCCGGCGAAACGGAAAATCTATTTCATTCAGAATGACGAACGCCGCTTCTACGACGACGAAGCGACGAAAAACTTCGTCGGGGAAACCTATCGGCTTCCTTTCGAGTATGTCGTCATGGCGCGGTGGATGCAAAGGTGGCTCCGGGATGAATTCAGTCACGAGTCGGCCTATGTTCCGAACGGTCTCGATACGGACCGGTTCCGACCGACGGATCCCGTCGAGCCGAAGGATGGGCGCCTACGCGTCCTGATCGAGGGGCCGATCGATATCCCGTTCAAGGGGGTTTCGAACGCGTACGAAGCGGTGAAGGATCTCAACTGCGATATCTGGATCGTGAGCGGTCGCGGCGTTCCGCCCGCGGAATGGCGTGTCGAACGGTTTTTCGAAAGCGTACCGATCGATGATATGCCGGGCATCTATTCGTCCTGCGACATCCTGCTCAAGATGAGCGCGGTGGAGAGTTTCGCGTATCCGCCGCTCGAGATGATGGCCTGCGGCGGAGTGCCGGTCATCCTTCGTGTCTCCGGTATCGAGGAATATGCGGAACACGACAAGAACTGTCTGATCGTCGAAACGAAAGAAGAAGCGCGGGCAGCCGTGAAGAAACTGCTCGACGATGCCGATCTGCGGAGGAGGCTTTCCGAAAACGGA
>CAYRYX010000008.1:0-19582 GCA_964428755.1 uncultured Bdellovibrionales bacterium
CGTGAAGAAACTGCTCGACGATGCCGATCTGCGGAGGAGGCTTTCCGAAAACGGACTGAAAACAGCGAAAGAGTGGTCGTGGAATCGTTCTGCCGAAGCGATTCGCAGGGTTATAGCCGGATGATCCGGATGCCGAGGGCGATACTGCCGACGACGAGGATGGTGAAGAGCGCCGCTATCGGCCAGCCCTTGAGAAACCCGGGTTTGTATTGTGAAAGCCGGTCGAGAAGCGTACCGAGATCGGCGCGAAGCGACCCTTCGGTGTACGCGGGGCGGAGGAAGAGTGAGTAGCTCTCATATGCCTTTCCCTTGTTGCTGTCGACAAGTGTCCGATCGGCAAATGCCGGATCCGGATCGTCCGTCGCGGAAAGATACGGTTTGTCGCCCTTGCGGTTCTCATCGGAAGAATACGTCGCGACGAAACAATATCGCTTTCCCATGGAATCCGATATGGCTTCGAAGGGGAATACCGTGTACGCACCCTGCTTCCCGGGTTCTCCGGAGAAGTCGATGGAAGCGATTTCCGTTGCGCATGCCTCGTCCATGAGCTGGAATCCGATATGTTCCCCGTGGCGGATACTCGCGTTGCCGAGGACGACGCGGACCTGATGGAGGCTATTTTCGTGTGCGGTGAAAGTCTGTGACACGGGCATCCCAGGGGAGAGGGTCACCTTCTTCGTTTTCCCGAGGAAATTGTATCCGGATTCGCCGATGCCGAAATCGGAAAGGAACGTCCAAAAAATCCCGACGATCCCGAGAAGGAATATCATGGTGAGGATCTTCGTAGAGTGCTTTTTGAAAAAATCAGTCGGAATCTTCATACGATATACATAATACGTGATACCTGATACTGCATCATAGGTAATACCGTGGGATAATCACATTTACGATCGCGTGGAGCTGAAGGAGTATCATCGCAAGCGCAAGGATTTTCAAGATCATTTCAAAATCTATCTTGTCATTGCGAGGAAGCGTAGCGACCGCGGCAATCCAGCGCTTTACCCACGAAACCGCGAGCCCGAGCCCGATGACCACGAGGACCAGGTGTCCGATGAGATTCGGCAGGAAATAGCGTCCCGGTTGTCCGATGAGCACTTGTCCGGATGTATCGAATACACGCCAGTCATAGAAGCGGATGGCGAACTGGAGTGCGAGTATCATCCCGAGGAAAAACACGAGATACTTCCGATCCGGCACCCACCCTATTCCGTCATTGCGAGGAGTCTTCGACGTGGCAATCCAGGAATTCTCTGTCATTCCGAGCTTGTCGAGGAATCTCTTTCCAATAAGAGGCCACACCAAATACATCAGAATCGCCACAAACCCGACAATCTCGATCCAATTGATGACCGACAGGATCCACCTCGGAATCGGCGTGTCGAGCCATCCGAAATTACCCCAGTATGAGAGTGATGAGTCACGAAACTCTCCCATATCCATGGTCTTGTCGAGATATTCCCCGATTGACGTAAGAGGGGAATCGAATTCCGATGAACTGCCTATCTTTGTTATTTTTACGAGATAATCCCGCGGAGCAAAAAACGTGATTGTTCCCGTGATTAATATTGATAATACTCCAGCAGAGATGAAAATTTTTTTTGGCGACGGAGCATATTTTCTTAGAAGGATGTATCCGAAAAGGATGCAGGTGGTGGCAATAAGAATGATCCCAGGCCCTTTCGCTGCGATACCGAGAACCGCGCTTGATATGAGTAATAATATGTTCTTTGCACTTGGTCCATTTCTTAACAGTAGTACGCCAAGATATGTGTATAGAGCAAAGGCGAGAAATAGGGCTACATCTATATTTACTATTGCCGACATAAAAGAAAACATCGGCTGAAATGCTATAGTAGCTGAAAATAAAGCGGAGGCCTTTTGGGAAAAACCGATAGTTCGGACTATGTGATATGAAAGGAAAACGAAAAATACTCCAATGAAGAGCGAAAATATTCGAAGAACGAACATCTTCGTTTGAGTGTCGTGGCTTTCAAGAAAATCTACGATGGCAGAGGATGTCGTGTAATAGAATGAAAGCGGTGTGTTTGAGATGCTGACCGTATTTGTTTCTTGATTTATGATTTGATTCTCACCTTGCCTCGTGTCCTGAAAATTTTGGAGATTTGTTTTCTGGGAGGCGATTTCAAAAAAATAGAAAGAGGAAGCCTCGATTGATACTGTATCAGAAATTTTGGTGAAATATTCCGGTGTGGGAGTATTTTGGCTGAGGATGGTCGCATAGTGGACTGGCTCATCGGTTCCCTGAAAGATCGGTGTGAGCGAGGCTAAAAGAACCTCCTTTACAAGGAATAAGGAAAGAATCAGTGTGAGGGTCGAAGGAGATGCCTTCCTAAATTGATTTCCGGACATATTGGAAGTATACTTAAAAACGTTTTAAATACCAACCGGAATGACCTGGGACGTTAAGGTTCATGTTTATATTTTTTTAAAGCGGCTCGGCGATAGGATCGGGCTTGATTTGCCGTATTTCGTGAAGAACGGGTTCTGGATAACCTTTCGCCAGGGGATGAGCGCATTAAGTGGCTTACTGCTTGCGGTTGTATTTGCGCGCCTTGCAACACAGGAAATATTTGGACAATACCAGTTCATCCTGTCGATTTTGGCAATTGTTTCCGTATTGTCTGTTCCAGGACTCAATACTTCCGTTATAAGATCAGCGGCGAATGGATATGATGGGGATTATCGGAAAGCCGTAAAAATAAGTTTTTCGTGGGGTCTGCTTGGTGTTCCGGCGCTATTGATAATCGGGGGATATTATTTCGTTTATCAGGACGCTGTGGTTGGTTTGGCGCTCATGGTCTCTTCAATATTTTTTCCGTTCTTTTATGCACCTAATACATGGGACAGCTTCTTGCAAGGGAAAAGTCGGTTTGATATTTCCGCAAAATTTAGTTCGATTCAGGCGCTTATAAATACCGTGGGCACTATCGGTGTCATATTTTTTTATAGGGACAACCTAATTGCGGTCATCGTCTTTTATCTTGCGTCGTACTCATCCTTTAATGTCTACTATTTCATAAGGAGCCTTCGCTATGTCGGGAATGCTGAAAAAGATGCGGATATGGCTCGATATGGATGGTTTCTGACGAAAATAAACATACTCGGAATGCTTTCCGGAAATCTTGATAAGATTTTAGTTGGAATGTTTCTTGGCCCTGCTCAGTTGGCGGTATATTCGGTCGGCATTCTCTTTGCGAAACAGATCCAAAATGTTTCCAAAAGCTTTCTTTGGATTTCTGTGCCGAAACAAATACAACAGGGTGCCATATCAAAAGGAAATTATGTGAAAATATTCTTTTTGAGTCTTCTGGCGACGGCAATCTTTCTGTTTTCTTTTCAGTTCATCGTCCCGTTCTTATTCACGGATAAGTATGTGGAGTCGGTATCTTTGTCGATGCTGTCTATACTCTTTTATCCAGCGTTCATTATGTCTGTGTTGTATAGGAATCAGATGATTTTCAGCAAAAAAGAAAAGATTCTTTTTAGAGAATCTTTGATCTCTCCGTTGGCTATGGTGTCGCTTATGACTGCTATCCTCCCGCTATTCGGCATCCATGGGCGTGCCTTCCTGTTTGGGTTTCAGCATTTTATTGGACTATTCGTACTGTACGCCCTGGATAAGATGACTAATCGCTCCTTTTTCGCGCAAAAACAGTGACTCGGCTTGTTTTTCCAAGCATTGACAGTATAAAGAGGACTGGTCTGATTATGAGCGTACGGAAAAATTTGTTTCTTGAGATGAATCTGTGCAGTGCGCTTCCAGTAGCATCATATTTGTACTGCGCTGATGCGATGATATCCCTATTAAAGTGATGAAATGCGTACGAAATAGCGGAGAAGTTTTGCTGAAGCAAGTGTTGAATAGCGCGTTTGTTGAAAAACGTTATATGCGTTGGGAGCTGGAGTCCGTATGAGTACTCCTTGAATATTCTGAATTCAACCCCATCGAAGTAGGGGATGCTGAAAATCAGCTGGCCATCCTTCTTTAGCCAACCGGTCAGTTTTTCAAGCGCTTTATCCGGTGCATATAGGTGTTCAAGCACCATGTCCAATATGATTACATCGAAAGATTCTTTCGGAAAATCAAAGTCGTGAATCGATCCGATCCGTACATCCAAGCCTTTCCGTATCGCTGTCTCCGCGGCGCTTCGGTTCAATTCGATGCCGATGGTCCGCCACCCAAGCTTCTTGAGACTTTCAAGTTTCGCTCCGTTTGAGCAGCCGATTTCCAGGAGATCCCCATTTTTCCGATATTTCGGAATCGACCTGCTTTTGTAGATGTATGCGTAGAAGGCGGCGACAATTATTTTTTCAAGGAAGCTTTTTTTACCCGGGTATCCGTAATAGCTTGTAAGCACCATGCGTTCGATCTTCTTGAGCAGAGGTGGTAGTTTTCCTTGTGCGGTAAAATACCCAAGATCATCAGGATAGAACAGGTGTATATATCGTTCTTTCGGGCGTGGACTCTGGAATATGAGTCCGCATTTTTCGCATCGGCAGATGCTGAATGACCCCGGAAGACCGGTCAGGAGATCGCGCGCTGAGAATAGCTTCACACGGTGTGAATCCGTTTTGCAGATCAGACATTCCACGTCCTCGAATTCTATGTTTTTCAAATCCGTATCCTTTGTCATGAAGATGCTCCTTCATTGATTATTGATGATCCTCCGGCAGGTATTGATCCAGCTTCTCTTGTCTCTGTGCCACAGGAGAAGGTTGATGGGAAGGAAGATGATTCGAAGGAATCCGCTCTTGAAATTGATGATTCTCTTTCCGAAGGGGTTGCTTCCTCTGCCGAAGTGGCACGCGAAGATATCGGTGTAGTTTTCAAAATAGAATTCATCAACCCCAGCTATGTTCCCAAACGGGCCATTTTTGTGTGATCTGGTGCTGTGTCTGGTGATATTAAGTGCGGAGTATCCGGATCCCTGATATTTTTCGCGCATTTCCCATCCCGTATCCTGCATTTTTCCAATTTTAGCGGGCCTGAAATCGATATTTAATGATTCGAATGTCTTTGTTTCAAAAAACATCGCAAACATTATTGGGAAATCCTGTGGTTTTAGTTCGGGCGCCTGTGTGCCGATCGCCTTAACGGTCGAAGATAGTTTTTTTATAAGAATATCGTCCCAATCCTTTTTTAGCCATGCTGCATCCGCATCAAGGATTGTAAAGTATGGCGTGTCGATGTCCTTTGTGAGGATGTTGAGTGCGAGGCTGTGCGCCAAACTACCTTTCTCGTTCGTCTCAATACGCCTGAGTTCAATGTGCTTGTATGCTGATACGGAGTTCTTGAGGTTCAAATAGTCGGAGATCCTTGAACCATTGTCTATGATTACCACCTTGTATGGATTTTTTGTAAGTTTTTTGAGTGCATAGAGTGCGGACAATATGAAATCCGATGCATTGTAATTTACAATGAAAACGGAGATTTTGTATTCGGGCATCGTTCCGTTTGAGCTCATTTATTTGCAATTATGAAATACCCGGTTGCAAAGGATGCGAGCCGTTTGTTTTTCAATACGAATGATGTCGAATCCAGCAACGAGAGAGCCGATAGAAACGGATAGAAAGCGTATCCGATGTGTCGGATTCCTAACGGCATCGATTTGTTGGCCATGATGATGAAATCGGACAATACCGTGAAGAATCTTCCGAGCGTCTCGACCGTATCGATTCTGAACCCGCGCTTTTCAAGCTCGTATTTCCATCCTGCTTCGGTGTATCTCCGGTAATCGCTCGGGTCATTTACTATCGGGTATACCAGATGAGCCGAGAAGACAAGCTTCCCGCCATCTTTGAGGACACGGAAGCACTCATCAAGCCCTTGGTCGAGCTTTTCGACATGCGCAAAAACCTGCATGGCGACAACTACGTCGATGGATTTGTTTTCGATTGCCGCCATATTCGCTACGTCAAGGACGATGTCGGGGTGATGGTCGGGGCAGATGTCCGCAAAAATCCATTTCCGTACAGATGATTTCGGTTTCCTGAATTTTCCTCGGTCTCGTCCGCCGATATCGAGGACGATACCTTTGTAGATGGAGCGATGCTTCTCCTGTGCCTTATCAAGGAGTTTTCTTTGAAAGCTCGACCAGAAGTAGTAACGGATATTTTCTGCTATGTTCATAGAGACGGGTTTTTCGTGATGACCGATATAATGTTTGAGTCGATTCTGAATGTCGTTTGATAAAGGAATATGATGAGACCAACGATTCCGGGTGTCCGTTTGAGCGAGGGATGGTGCGTATGGATCTTGACGGACTCTTTTCTTAAGGCGTTTGGAATAGTGCTCCCATTGAGGAAATTCAGTGTGTCATAAAACATACTTGGTCTGCCACGAAAGCGGAGGTAGAGTTTTCCGATTGGGCGAATCAGGAAGAGGGGGCACCAAAATATCTTGTAATGTCCTTCGTAGAGCCGCCAATAGTGGGGGCTATTTATGTATATCTTCCCGCCCGGCTTAAGTACGCGCACCATTTCCAATAATGTCATTTTGACGTCATCGACATGCTCCAGTACGGTGAAGCAGTTGATGAGGTCGTAGGTGTCGTTTTTGAACGGGAGGTGTTCCGCGCTTCCAACCAGAAACCTTTCTTTCGGTATGTCATATTTGTCTGCCTTCATGTGGCAAATCCGTATCGCCTCGACCTCCGGGTCTATCCCGTGGATTTCAGCTCCCCGTTGTGCAGTGACAACATTGAATCCACCGGTTCCGCATCCGATATTGAGAACAACCTTTCCTTTGACGGGGCCGACCTTCTTTTCGAACGAATCAACTCTGGCCTCCTCGGTTTTCTCCTCATGAATCCTCGAGTTCGCAAGGGATTCCCAGTTCGGAAGTCCGAGCGTGTCCCGGTAGTAGGTCGTATAGTACTTGAAGATGGCATCATCGATCATAGATATAAGGTGTTCGGAATTATGCGTTCGGTGTAGTGATGGGTTCCCTTGCGTCATATCGTTCGATCGAACATGCGGTGAACCCATTTTTTTTGTATGTCGCGATGGAGTCTTTCAGCCAATCGGTGCCGAATATCGATAATTCACGATCATGAAAAGCGAAGACATCCCTGCTGATGTATGTGATTCCATTCGATACCGTACCGTCCGGGGCGACTCGGCTATCCGATGAAATGTACCGTATCCCGTTCGCGTTGGCAATCCGCTCAGTGTCGGTTGTCCAGACGTTTCCTGGTGGGATGAGTGTATCGATCTCAACACCGAAAAAGCCGGAAAGGATTTTCAGTGATCGCTCGATATGCTTTCGCTGCGTATCGATCGGAACCCAGTTCCAGAATTCCCGGTGATACGTACGATTGCTCGAGAACCATCGTGGCAGATGTTTCCCGATGACGCAGTGGGTGAGCCCGTGATTTGCAATGTCGATAAGACCCTCTTTGAGTCCTTGTCGTATAACTTTCGCCTGTTCGGGAAATTTTTCCGGGAAGGGGATGATAGTGCCGTCTTTCTCAACCCAACCGGCGGTGATTCCGACGGTCATCGACGAACCGCTTTCCCGTAGGATATCAAGGATTTCAGTCCACTGCCCCGCGGTCAGCTCGTCGTACGGACCCCAGCTTTTGAACATCGGCAGGTATTTTATGAACAGAAAATTCGTGACAAGCGGAAGTCTGAGCTTGAAAAAGACACATTCAAGGTATCCTTTGCCGTACACCTCCCATTTCTTCGAGGCGGCGCCGACGTCGTCCATTCGGAAGACGATCTTTTCGGTTGTCGTGGTTTCGGGCTTCATTTCCGTGCGATTATGAAATATCCCGATATGTATTTTCCGGTCTGATCGGATCGTGATCGCATCAATGTGGCAAGGAGAAGAAAGGGGAGATAGACCGGGAGGAATATCCATCGGAGAAATGCGTTGTCTATCCCGATCGTCCCATTGCGTACGATGTCGGCAAGAATGGTGCATGGATTCCCTATGGCAGTAATTTTATACGAGGTGAAATCTGCGAGGAGGTATTTCTCGATGTATTTCCTTGTGTATCGCGCGAAATCGCCATGTACGGGGCAGAGGAATGGGATGGAAAGGATGAGTATCCCGTTTTTTTTCAGAATGCGCCTGACTTCGTTCATCGCCTGATTCGGGTTGGCGACATATTCAAGGACCTCGATGGCCATGACGTTGTCGAAGTGCTCATTCGGGAAGGGGATCGATTGTATGTCGCCGGGTATCACATGGTTCACTGAATCAGGTTCGATATCCATGGCGATCGGTCTCTGACGAAGGAGCGAGTCGTATCGACGATTTTTCGATCCGATATCCAAGGTATCCCCCTGAAGCTCGGGGAGATGTGACTTGAGCAGATTTTCCAGGATGACCCGGTGTGAAGTCTTGAACATGATTCAGTCGGGATTATCGGCGGTTGGATGATAGGGAGGCGAACTTGTCCGAAAGGAGAACGATCAGTCGGATGATATGGTGGATCAGTCTATATATTTTTATTGTCATCGGCATCCTCTCTCCTGCTCGGGTGCTTATGCAGCTTTCCATGAATTCGATGTACCGATCGGTAACATCGCTCATAGTTCGTTTTCTGATAGCCTCGGTATAGGAGGCATGGTTATTTCGTATGCGTTCGATCCTCTCAAGCAGATCATCTTTCCCATGGAAGAGCTCGCCGGCTGCGCCGACAATCTCCGGATTACTACTGTCGTTAAGCGCGATAACCGGGAGTCCGCATGCGAATGCTTCAAGGATGGCATTGGAGCACGCTTCATTCCGTACCGGGGAGACATACGCATCTGCGGATTTGAGTAGTTCCGCGAGCCTTTTCGACTCCTGTGGTGGTATGTGCTCAATGTTTGCGAATGCTGATTTGGAGCGGCCGACAAACGTCATCTTGTATTTTGTAAAATCAAGGTGCTTGTCCAAGAACTCGAAATAATCCGATCCTTTTTCGCGATTGTCGGAGTTGCTTGATGCGATCAATCTGAATCGCCTATCAATATCGGGATAAGCCTTCGCTGCGTTCCGATTGAAGATGTTCCCGTCGGCTGCATTGTGAATTATGGCAGTCTTCATCGATTCTTTCAACCCAAGGGTCTCGGCTTCCTTATGACTCCATTCGGATTGGAAGATGATTCCGTCTGTAAACGCATTGGCGAACCGGATGATGAACCGATCATACGGTTCCCAAACCTTCCCGCGGTGATAGTGGAAAACAGGTCCAAGTCTGTGAAGCAGGATCGCTTCAGGTTTAGTGATCATGAAACTGAAAATCTCATCCAGTTTGTGGTAGCTGTTCAGTATTATGACGTCAGCTTTCAATGGGTCAATTTCATAGATTCCTCTTCGGTCAAATTCGTTTCGAAGCGCGCGGAGAAATTGATTCGCTCCTCCTCGGGATCCATCTTGAATATCGAAGAATATATTAATTTTCATAAAGAGCTTTTTTCAGGGTGTCGAGAATTCTATTTTCATTCAAGGCATCCGTTACGGTGATGTGGTTATACTGTATTTCGTTGGTATAGCGTATTTTTCCTGAAATGAAATCCTGCAATTTTCCAATCGCAGCTTGAGGTTCAATTTCCGAGTAAATAAGGCTGCCATGGAGAATATCTCTGGCAAGTCCGACATCCGTTGAAAAAACGAGAGTTTTTGTGAGGGCGCATTCGAGCACTGCCTTTGGACCACCTTCGCTCTTCGACGTTACAAGACAGACGTCGGAAAGATTATAGAGAAGATTGACTCTTTCCAGCGGAAGATTGTTTTCAAAAATATCATCTTTTCCTTCGCGTACGAACGTTTCATCACCGATAAAGAGATAGGGGATATCGAATTTTTTGCATTCGCCTATAACATAGTGTCGTCTCGGACCGGCGAGAAGGAGAATGAATTTTTCTTTTGGGAGATTTTTGAGTATTTCTATGAGGAGATCTGGGTTCTTCTGCCACTTCGGCATAGAGAGATTGGAACCGAGTGAGTCACGCTGGAATGATCCTATGAGAGTTTTTCCTGAAATCGTATCGAAACCTATGCCGAGTGTGTCCGCAAGAACTTTCTTGTCTGTGTTGAGATTTTTGAAGATAGCCTTGTCTACAAGGAAGGGGATGTGAATAACTTTAACGTCCTTGGATTTGAGATAGTCGAAAGTTCTCTTGCTTGGAGCGATCCATATATCGATAAGGCTGCGGAGGCGACTGATCTTGTCTGGTGTATTCTGGACTTCATTTGTCACTGTGGCGATGACTTTCATCTTCCTCAATTTCTTTAGAACCTTCAGTGGATAATAGATATGAGGTCTCTCGAGAAGGTTATACCAGACGGAGTAAAGTACGTCTGCGTGGAATATGGTTTCAACAACCTCGAAAAAACCTTCGGTTGAGAGCAACCGTGTTACATTTTTCCTATCGGTATCTATCGACCAGCCGATATTATCGTTTCCGAGAATGCGGACTCGGAGTTTATCTTTCTTCGTTTGGCTTCGTGATAGCATAGAGCTCACCGAATTTAATATAGTAGTTCTCTATAGCTACACCTGCTTCTGAAAGCTCTTTCTTGAAATCTTTCTCGGTGTATTCGATGAAATGGGTTGGATCGAGCCGGTACTCTAGACCGCGTTCCTTCTTATAGACGGCGAGCCAATCCCGTGTTATTAAGGGGACCCGGATAAGAATTTTCGGAGCGAGATTTTTTATACCATGGAGAAATTGAACTCTTTGATTGATGTGTTCCAGGACATTCGAGAGGATGATTGTATCGAACTTCTCATTGAACGGATAAGAAGTGGCATCGCCGGTTATGTAAGTGAGGTTGTTTCGCTTGTGAAGTTTTTTTGCGTTGGCGATATTTTTTCTGTCGATGTCGATGCCGACGACTATTCGCGCCTTGTCTGCGAGATCCGCTGCAACCGAACCGTTTCCACAACCGATATCGAGGATGGCGTCGGTTTTTTTGATGTTGTCGAGGAAGAATTTATGGTAGTTCATGATCCGATGTTTCGGATGCACACCGTCGTTCTCCCGAACAACGAGGGAGCTTATGAGTTTGTAGGAGAGGTTGTTTGCCCAGCAGAGAAAGTCTATTGCTATTTTTAGCATAATTCGTCGGTACTAGTTTTGTAAATTTTAAGCTCTGTATTTATCATATCCATCATATCATAGTTATTTTTGATATATATTCGGGCATTGTTTCCGAATATCAATCTGGAGTTTGGATCGTGTATAAGCGCGGTGACAGCTTCGCGTATGGATGATGGATTTGTCGTGCAGAGATAACCGTTTTCCTTGTGCTGTATGATAGTATTTATCCCTTTGACGTCGGTGGCGATGACAGGAAGTCCGCAGCTCATCGCTTCGAGGATGGTTTTCGGGCTACCTTCATAGAGTGATGGCTGAATATATATGTCGGCGGCACTATAGGTGGCCGGAAGTTCCGAATTCGGAATGCTGGGAGTGATCTCGAGGTCGATGTCGAGATCATTGGCCCGTTTTCGGATATTCGGCTCGAGCGGACCCTTACCGACCATGAGTAGCTGTACCGGTAGTTCCCTGATTGCATCGAGCAGGTTCAGGAGGTTCTTTTCCGGATGAAGTCTTCCGACAAAGAGTAATCTCGTCTTTTTTCCAGCTGACTTGTCTTTGATTGGGCTGAAACGATCGGTATCGATTCCATTCGGTATGACGTGGATGTTTCTTGCGTCGTGTGTTGTCGCGAGATATTCCTTCTGTTCCTCGCTCGTGACAACGGATGTGGTCGCATACTTATAGGCAAGTGTCTCCACGAGATGCGTCACAGCGCGTCTGAATGAATTCTTTCCAATGGGAGAGAGGCTTTCGGTATATCCCGTTCGAAGCAGAAGTTTATTTCCGAAGAGAAGCTTTGCGAGGACCGCGCTCCAGCTGCCAAGCATTTGGTTTGTCTTGAGCCAGTCGCAGGAGCGAAGCTCCTTCTGGAAGAGTATGGGGATGAGAAGTGAATAGAGAACGTTCGGGAGTGCGATCTTTTTTGGAAGAATGATGATATTTTTCGGGAGCCTATCGGAGAGTCGCTTGTCGTCGTGTCCATATGTGACGAAATAGACTGTTTCGAAATGAGCAGCGATCCGACCGTATATGGATATTTCTCGGTCAAGGCTGCCATTCTGTTCCCAGTCCGCAAGAGCTGTCCCGTACGTGAAGAAGAGTGTGAGATTCATTTCTGTTTGAGAATCAGTGATCTTTTAACTTCGTAGGGAATGAGGAGCATGAAAAATGATCGAAGGAGATATGGAAAATATTTCCATTCGAATCCATGCTTCGTGATCGCATCCCACCTTGCGCGAAGCGCGCACAGTTCCTGCTCTCGCGCTTTCCTGCTCGATATCCCGGCCTCGTGCACCCGATACTTAAGCGTGGGTTCTTCCATGAATCCGATGCTGTATCCTTCGCCGAGTATCCGAAGGAGAAATTCGTAATCCTGTGCCCTCGGATAGAGTTCGTTATATCCGGCTTGAAAGACAACTTTTTTCCCAAAGAAAGTGCTATGTGTGAAAAAATTTCCTTTCATGAGAGCCTTTTTTAGGTTTTTTGGCACCTCGCGTTTTCGTTCTTGGAGCGTGTTTCCGATCCTATCAATCAGAATGCGATCAGAGTCGATGAAGTCGTAGCTATTTCCTTTAAGAAAATCGAGTTGTCTTTCAAGCCGATTTGGAAAGGCGACATCGTCGCTATCCATCCTAGCAATGAAAGCGCCGGTCGATGCCCTGATCGCTTTATTGAGGGATTTTGTCAGTCCGATGTTTTCCTTGTTACGGATAAGGATGATACGTTGATCCGTATCTGCATAGTTCGTGAGGATCTTTTCGATGCCTTCGGATGATCCGTCGTCAATGATAACGAATTCGAAGTCTTGAAAATTCTGACTCAAAATACTCCCTATCGACTTTCGAAGAAAATCGGGGTCTTCATTGAAAACAGACATGATCACTGAAATTTGCGGCATATCACTCAGCTCCGAGTATTTTTTTGTAGGCTTCCAGAAAAAACATATTTATGAGAATCATATCGAGCACGGAGAGTGCAATGACAGATGCCAGGAGAACCGTCTCGGTTTTCGAATTGTCTGCAAGGAGATTTCCTGTTCCGTGCCGAATCTTTTGCAGTATGGAGGTACTGGCGAAAAGAATCAATATGGCAGCGAGAAATATGACGCGAATCATCGTGCTGTAGCCGTTTCGTGTAAGCATTATGTATGAGATGTCCTCTCTTTCGGAATATCCGGAAAAAATGAATTTGTTTACACTGTATTTCTCTAAATTTTGGAATGAGATAGATATTCCATCGTGACGAAGCAGAAATAGCGCTGAATCAACCGAAATAGTGATTTCCTGTTTTGGCGCGGGTCTTTGTTCGAAATCGAAGAGCTTCACGGATGCTTGTCGAAGAAATCGGTTGTTGATTGGTGTTGTTCCCGTGTATTGAATGTTTATTTGTTTCCCATTCTGCAAAAATAGGTATTCGTGCACGATGATTTTTTCGGCGTGCCTCATTTCCGTTTTCCAGGTCGTTATCTTCGATTTCGATACAAGCAATTCGTCGGAGAGTTTCTCTTTACAAGATTTTTCAGTGTCGCATTCGATGGATGTTGCAATTGGTTTTTTTATTGAAATTTTTTCGGGATGGAACCGAAAGAGGGTGATGTGCGCCCCGTTTCCCATATATTCTCCAACGCGTTCGAAATAGGTGGATTGCTCGTATGTCTTCAGGTTCGTATTTACAATTGAACCTATTTCGGTACCCTTTTCATTGATCCGATGCTGGTCATATATGACGTAATTTACCCGGTGCTCTTTCATGAATCGAATAATTTCGTTTTCGTCCGTTGAAGTGAATATTGAGTCATTCAGAAGAAAAACTGAAGACGGACTGAATTTTTCAAAAGAGTCTCCGTTCGTGAGAAATATTCTGCTTTCATCCCTATCGAAAGCTTCATTGTAGACGTTCTGGAGAAAGTGGTTTTTCGCGGTGTCGTCAGATTGGTTTTTCAATATGGTGGTCTCCGATATGATGGGGATATTTGTTCCAAGAAATGACAAAAGTATGACAATCTGGAAGAGGATTTTCCCTTCAAGGAAACGTATTTTTTGGGAAAGTCGATCAATGAGTATGATGAGGAGAGTGATCGTGGGGAATATGATCATCAGGGAGAACCGATATGGGATCGTCTCCATTCCAAAGATTATATCCGCCTTGGATCCGAGATAAGTCGTTCCCCATATCGTGAGGAGCAGTGCCTCCGGTGAAGCCGGAGAAGTCGACCGCAGCACGAGAATGATGGCAACAAAGACCAGGAATATATTGAATACAGAGAGACCGGGGAGCCTGTATTCAAAAACTATCCTGAATATTTCCTTCGCATGAATAAAAATACTTTCCGTTGTTTCCCTGATCGTTTTCTCGATAATAGGAAGATGGTCTTTTTGTTGATCTGGTTGAGGTGGCGATGCCATTGTGTGGATACTCTTGTAGTCCGCAAAGTCAGCATGTGTATTATTCAGCCGAATCATGTAAGGAGCTTGGATGGAAAAGACCATAGCTCCTACCAGAAGAAGTGTTTTGATTGGTCGATTCTGCGAAGGAGCGGATAAGATTGTTGCGCTGTGGCGTCTTACCATTTTCATGATAATCATGACGAGCGTGACGAAAAACAGGGAAAAATCAAAAATAATTGTTGGGAGAATGTGCGTATAAATCAGTAGCCCTCCGCTTACGGAAGCGAATAGTATGTTTTCTGAGGGGCGCCCTTTTCTGAGGAGTGCTTTGAAAACAAAATAAAGTGCAAGAAGGAAGAAGAGATTTGCGGAATGATTCCGCAGGAGATTGTCAGCCAGGGAAATATAAGCGAAAGAAAAATTGAGAAAAAAAACAGATAATAGCGCGATGGGCTCATGTCTAACGAATAAGCGCGCTATTTTATAAAAGACGAATAACTGTACCGCTATGAGAGCGTTTTTGAGGAGGACGATAGCGGCAATTTTGCTTCCAAGGAGTAGGGAGAGAAGGTAGCTGATTGTTATGAATAGTGGTTCAAGTCGAGCACTCCCGATGCTTTCCGGGAAATTTCCGATAAATTCGAAATACGCTTGGTTTGATGAATACTCTCGATCAACTCCGCCTGAATAAAAAAAGAACGCGTCCATCGTGATGCAGACGAGGATTGCCCAGTAGATACGATATTTTGTTTCAAATAAGCTTCGTATATATTTCATACGTGGTTTTTGCGACTGCGTCCCAGGAAAATCGTTCATGTATCTTATTGTACCCATCCATTCCCATTCGTTCCAGTGTCGATCCTTTCATCCTTATGACATGTTCAAGCGTTTCAGCCAACGCTGCAGGATCTTCTGCAGGGATGACGAATCCGTTTCTGCCGTCATCGATGATGCTTGCGTTCTCTCCGACATCGGTCGCGATTATCGGAATCTTCGACGCGAACGCCTCGAGTATCGTTAGTGGGAAGCCTTCGCTTCTCGATGGAAGAATGAAGATATCGGAAATCGCATACGCCTTTAACAGTGGTTCTCCGGATAGCTTTCCGACAAACGTGACTATATCATCTATCCTGGAATTGTGGGCGATATTTTCCAATCGCGTCTCGTCATACCCATATCCGACTAGACGGACAGTTACTCTAGCTTTGCGAAGTTTCTGTTGCAGTTGTCGGACAACCTCAATCAATATGTCGATGCCTTTTATTCGGTCCAATCTTCCGACGAAAAGAATCCTTACGCCGTCATCGGAGCGTTTTTTCGAATAGCGGTTTCTCGCAGCGGAGAACCGGTTGATATCGACTCCGTTCGGGATGACAATAGGCACATTGATATTCGCGTAACGGAGAAAATTTTTCGAGACGGAAATCTCTGAGTCGTACCGCATCTTCGTGAAGAGGAATTTTTCGACAAAGAAGAAAATATTTTTCTTGCCGAAGTCGAGAAAGTTGGACCCGTGCACGGTGTAGACGATTGGAATGTGAAGGCTTTTGGAGAGAATCTTTCCTGGGATTCCAGGAAGATTGGCGTGAGCGTGAACAATATCGTATTTATTTTTTTGATGCGCTTTCTTGATGGTGGTGATAATCTCCGGTATCCAGAATATCCGGTCTGAAAAGGAAAAGAAGTCTCTTCGTTTTCCTGTACGAAGAACATGAATTTTTTCGTTCGTGTGCGTTTCGTTTTTCCCATCGGCTCCCTTGAGATTCATTGTGAAGATGTCAATCTCACACCCATGATTTTCTGCAAGTTTTTTTGATAATTCCAAGACATGCGCCTGTCCGCCGCCCCAAATGGGTTCCCAGGCCTCGATGATCATTGCGATTCTCATAGCAAACTCTTATAGAGAGATTCTAATTTATCGGCAGATTCGTCCCAGGAGAATCGCTTCTCAGAGATTCGTTCGAAGGTGCCATTCGCTGCGAGGATGATTTTTTTTTCGAGTTCGGCACTATCGCCACTTTTGAAGAAGAGAACTTTACCGGAGACAACTTCCGGAAGGGATCCGGCGTCGCTTGAAATGATCGGGACATCGAGTATGGATGTCTCCGCTGCCGTGAAGCCGAAGCCTTCGGTGAGGGATGGAACGATAAACGCGTATGCGGCTTTTCGATACCCAGGGAGGTCTTCGTACGGGAGTGGATCATGGATTCGGACAATGTCTCCGAGGTCGTGCTCCCGCACCGTCTGTTCGAACCGTTTGCGTTCGTTTTCGGGCTTCTTGCTGAGGATAAACCCGAATCGGAAATGATTCGGGAGCTTGTCTCTGACGGATCGAATCGTATCAAGGAGAAGGAAAACACCCTTTGATTTTCCGGGTCGACCGTTGTAGAGGAAAACCTTCATGGACGGATCGAATCCGAAAAGGGAGCTGAGGTCCCGCGGCTCCGTTTGCTCGTTCCAGATTTTCGTGTCGATCCCGTTGTAGATGAGAGTAACCTTTTCTTTCGGGATGCCGATGTCGATGAGATCGTTCTCGGTCGCCTTTGATATGGCGTGCCAATGCGAATAGTCTCGTTTTATGACGAACCGTTCAAAGAAGAGAAATCCAAGTGCCATGAGGGGATTCGGCTCAACGGAAAACCATTGCTTCCCGATAGCTTCGTGCACAGTCAAGAGACATGGTTTTTTAAATTTTTTCGCGAGACAAAGTGCGGGGAGTGAAGCGGTGTATGTCGTTGTGTGCACGATATCGGCCCATCGGACATGCTCCGCTATCGACGATTTCGGAATGAGAGGATGACCAAAAAAGGAATGACACCGGATACGGTGTATGGTCAGATTCTCGACAGTTTCAGCTCCCGAAATTCCACCGGAATCGCTTGTGATGACCCGGACATCGTGACCTCTGTACGCAAGATGCTTCGCATATTCCGCGAAAACGATTTCGACACCTCCGATATGGGGCGGATAGTGTTCCGCGACGAGACAAATTTTCATATCACTACGCCTTTTCCTTTTTATGGAGGGATTTTGAAGTGTTCTCAGCGAGATTGGTTATATCGCGATCGAGGGTATCAAGTTTCACATAAAGCCGGAAAATGAGATAGAAAAGAAGCAGGATCGCGGAAAAGAACATCACATCCGTCCCGCGTTTTATGCCAAAGATAAGCGCGACTTGATCGGAAAGGCTTGGTCGGAAAACAATCAGGAGGACGATTGCCCAGACAGTCGACCAAAAGAGAAATTCCCCGTAACCGATGGCCTTGTCGCGAAACCTTAGAATGACGCGCGATCCTGCGAAGGCGACGAAGATGGCGATGAGAATTTGTATGAGGGTCATATGATTTTTTTCAAGATTATCTTGATGGCGATTTTTGCGAAGTTCGAGGTTCGCTGACCCTTGCCGAGTGAGTACTCGGAGTAGGCTATGTGGACGGGGACTTCCTGGTAGCGGAGCTTGTTTCTGGATATCTCATCGATGATATCCGAGGCGTGTTCCATTCCGCGGTGGAAAATCTTTATCGAACGATAGGCTCTCCGATTGAGCGCCCGAAGCCCGTTGTGGGTGTCGGTGAGGTGAATGTGGGATATGATATTCGTGAAGAGGACTGCGCAACGAAGCATGAGTTTTCTTGTGAACGGAATGACGTTGTCATGCGAATCCAGGAAGCGGGATCCGAGCATGATGTCGGCGTTTTCCTGGAATATCGGCTGGATAAGTTTTCCTATGTCTTCCGCGCGATGTTGTCCATCCGCGTCGAAAGTTACGATGATATCCGGATCGTATGTCTCGCTTGCGTAATTGATTCCTGTTCGAAGTGCCGCGCCTTGTCCGCGATTTATGAGGTGTCGCAGTGCTTCTGCGCCGGCCTCCTTCGCTTTCTCGTAGGTCGCGTCCTTGGATCCGTCGTCGACGACGAGGATATTGCTGTATCCAGCTTGGCGGATTTCGGCGATGACGTCCCCGATGACCGTTTCCTCGTTATAGGCGGGGATGACGATGAAGACGGATGGCACATCCTCGCGGACGACCGTTTCGCGGATGTCAATTTCGACATCACGGGTTTCGTAGTGGATTTCGCGGGTTTCAGTTTCTGGCATAGATGATTCTTTCTCGTGGCTTATTGTAGCATTTTCGAAAGAAATGCCAAAGTTTGCGGAGTGAATGAAATAAGGGTACAATATGGCGCAGGACAGCCTTTAGCTGATTTTTAGCTTTTAGGGAAAACCGGTATGGAAAACGGGAAACCGTATCTGTCGGCGGTGGTGCCGATATACAACGAGGAGGGGAATGTGGTCGAGCTGCATAAGCGGATCAGGGAGGCGTTCGAGAAGATCGGACGACCCTTTGAGATCATCTTCGTCGATGACGGTTCGAAAGATAAGACGGTCGAGCTCTGTCACGGACTGTCGCCTTTGATGCTTGTCGAGTTTCGCAAGAACTTCGGACAGACGGCGGCGTTCGATGCGGGGATCAAGAAGGCGACGGGGGATATCGTCATCACGATGGATGGCGACCTCCAGAACGATCCGGCGGACATCCCGCTCCTGCTCGAAGAGATGGACAAGGGATACGATATCGTTTCCGGGTGGCGTCACAAGCGGAAGGACTCCCTCATGAAGAAATTCTTCTCCCGCGGGGCGAACCTGCTTCGCAAGGGACTCGTGAAGGACGGGATCCACGACTCCGGATGCAGCCTCAAGGCGTATCGGCGCGAATGCTTCGACGGGGTTGATCTCTTCGGCGAGATGCACCGGTTCATGCCGGCGCTCCTCCAACTTGATGGGTTCCGCGTGTCGGAGGTGAAAGTCTCACATCATCCGCGCATCCATGGTGTGACGAAATACAACTGGAAGCGCGCGATCAAGGGGTTTGTCGACATGGTCTTCATCTGGTTCTGGCGCAAGTATTCGCACCGCGCGATCCACCTCTTCGGCGGGACGGGACTTCTGCTCGGACTCGTCGGGGCAGGGATTCTCGGGTGGATGTTCGTCGAGAAGGTGTTCATGGGAGCATCGCTCTCGGAGCGCATCTGGCCGCTCGTGGGGACGCTGCTTGTCCTGGTCGGAGTGCAGCTCTTCATCTTCGGCATCCTCGTGGATGTGTCCGTGAAGACGTACTACAGCCAGCG
>CAYRYX010000009.1:0-18783 GCA_964428755.1 uncultured Bdellovibrionales bacterium
CCGGAGCCAACATCAGTATTTCTCAAGCGACCGGTTCCCATCCGTGGGGAAAGGCCGGAGGGAAGGGAAGAATCGTCACGGATAGTGGCGATTTTTCTTTCCTCTCACGCCGGTTTCATCGCCGGCCGGCAGTCGGATTCGAACCTAATAAGATACTCGATTATTATGAAACCAATCTTCACCATAGCGGCAATAAGTGATATCCATGTGGAAAAATATCCTCTCACGAAAGGCTTCTTTGATGATGTCAACGGAAACGCAAATCTTTTGATCATAGGAGGGGACATGAATAACGGAAAGGAAGGAGAAGTGAAATTGTTTCTTGATCTTGTGTCCGGAGTCGAGATACCTATAGTGGTGATCTTTGGGAATCACGATTGTGATGCTGGCGATATGGAGGGAATAAAAACAATGCTCTCGGCGAATCCACGAATAAAAATCCTTGATGGTGAATATGTTGAGTACGAATTCAGCGGATCAAGAGTTGGAATAGCCGGCACGAAGGGATATGGTGGTGGTTTTGCGCCACATAGGCTCGTAAGTCGTGGTGAGCAAGCGACAAAGTCTTTTGTGGAGGAAGAAAATCGCGAAGTAGCCAAGTTGGAAACGGCTTTGAACCGGATGAAAATCGCAGCACCAGATTTCAAAATAGCACTCACACACTGGGCAGCTTTCGAAGAGACAGTAGAAGGGGAGCCGAGGGAATTGTATCCGTTCCTCGGCAGTTCGAGCTTAGGTAATCTTATTGAGAATTCTGTATCACACCTGGCTCTTAGTGGACATGCGCATCATGGGTCGCGTGGAATAAAAAAAGCACGCGGTAAGATTTCCGCGTGCAATATCGCTTACAAGGTGAATGAGGGGAAGATGCCGCTTTTTGACTTTCTTCCTGACGGAAGCGTTGTTCTGCGTCATTTGGAAAGCCATTGAGAGAATTGCTGCAGCTTCGCTTCCTTGAAATGTGGTCCGGCCTTTGTTTCAAGGGTCAGCATCCGATACAGCGCTGATGGGATATCGGATATTTGGAGGGCTTCTGTTAGTCGAAACTGTCGTATGGCTTCAAGGAACAGATTTTTCTTCAGTTCATCCTCTTTTCGACAATCGCCGTAGAAGCAATCTCCCGAGAGAGTGCATTCAACGAATGTTCCAAGCGCAGACCCGCTCTCTCCGTTCACAATGACCGGCATCATGAGTCTCCAGATGTTTGCTTCGGGGAGATAAGTCTGTTGCAGATCAAACTCCGACCATGTGTATTCCGCAGAACAAACCGGTACTTTTGGTGGACGCTCCCTTGCTCGTGGTCTGTACCAGGGAATGAGGATGTGTCCGTTCTCATTTTTGGGTGTGTTCCGAAGAGATTCGTAGCATTCTTCCATGACAATCATCGGAGCGAGGAGAAATTCCCTTTGCTGTATCCGAAGGAGAATCTTGTCGTAGAGAATGCACTCCGGCTGGTTCGGCAGTGACAAGAAGCTTGTTCCGAACAGCTCGGTTGCAAACCGCTTCGCCTCTCTCAGCGAGTCTCGCTTGAACACGATCCAAATATCGTAATCCCGTTTTTCCGGACGGGCACTTTCTGCTTCCAGACTTTCCTTATCCGGTCGGTAGTTCCTGCTTCCGTAAAGTGAGATGCTGCAGATGTAGTCCAAGCAGCCAAGTTGTTGCGCTGTGGCGAGTAGCTTTGGCAGGATGAACTGTCTGAACTCTTGATGCGCGTCCATGATTACTCCTTTTCCTCAAGTAGCGTGTTGGTCAATCCATGCAAGTGCCTTATGCAAGAGCTCGAGATACAGGCGTTCTCCTTTCGGAAGGAATTCCGCCCCGTAGTCGACACGTCGCTTTTGCTGGATGTTTTTGCAGATGAAAAGAACTTCCTTTACTTTGCTCATGTCACCTACGAGGTCTACGACTCCAGGCTCTCCGTTGTGTGTTGCCGGGAAGCTGTCGTTGCGCATGAACCGCGTGAGCACTCGCGGTGGCATGCAACTGGAAGCAACGAGAGCTGCAAGCTCGAAGTAGTCGCCTCTGCCGAGACACTGCGTAGCAGTGTCTTTTTGTATGGCGATCAACCAATGAGACTCCTTGTTTTCCCAGAGACCGAGATCTGCGGCGTCCATGACAAGGGAGTGTTCACTTGGTTCATCCTGGAAATCCCACAGTGAGATGTCTTCCGAAGAAATACGACGGTGGAATTGTTTCCAGATGTCCATGCGAACGGGGCTTTTCCCGGAGTGCGGGTAGTAGACGACATTGGACCAGGGTCTTTCGAAATCGAACAGGCACGCATCTTTCATCTCATGCCCCCTCATATCCTCCAGTACTGCCGAAGCGACGACTTCTTCCCGATACATCTGCATGTATCGGAGACGTGCCGAGGCGTTTGCTATCACCTGAATCGGCAGCTTGTCGCCAGTCTTTCCTTCGAGCTGGTAGCGTCCGGTTTTAGGCCTCTCGAGTTGTTGTGTCCAACCGAGAGAACTGCGCCTTCCCAATGCCCTTCGGCTTGCGCAACGATCACCGAACTCATGGCATTTTCCGGTACTATCCCATGCCAAGTAATCCGCTCGAAAAGCTTCTTGAGAATTTCGGTGGACATTGCGAATTGCATCTTCAGCGTCTCAGGAAAGAGATCTGGCAATACATGCGAAAAGAGAGTCGGAAGTATGCGAACTTCTTTCTTATGGAGAAGGTCAATGAGTTTTGGATTCGCGATGGCCAACATTGCCCAATCTTTTGCCGGTGCGATGAGATGTGTCCTCGGATCCATCGTCTTGATCGCCTCGAAATAGCTTTCTCTTCCCGAAGATACCAGTGCTGGGAAAGCCATGCGAGGAATGAGTGTATTTTCCAGGTTCAGGTAGAGCGCGATAGGTACGATCATGTGAGTCTCCAAGAAGTGATTGATTGTTAAATGACGGGTGACTTCGCAATCACGAAATCGATATAAGGTAGCAATATTAAGCCACGAAGTCAACAAAAGGCCACTTCGCAGGATCCGAAATGTAAGCTAGGATGGAAACCGATCGGAAACGGTATTTCCGGACTTTTTGAGGCGGTTCGAATCCGACCCCCGGAGCTAAGATAAAAGAGGCTAAAATAAGCCTCTTTTTCTATTACCCCGCAATGGACGTTCGAACCTCTTTTGGCTGCTTTACAATAACCACAAATTTATGATAATATTGTGGTTATAAAGCATTATCGCCACAAATCGTATGTTTGACCCATTGAAGCCTTATAATAGCCTTCCTCAGCTTCCACCGAATTTCAATTTCGATGATATTGCCATTCTGAAGAAGCTCAACAAAGCGAATATCGCCCTATCTCAGCTTGAGGCGGGTTCTCTTGCCATTCCTAACCGAACATTACTTCTTGAACCGCTCTCTGTACGGGAAGCAGTAGCTAGCTCTGGTATTGAAAACATCAATACGACAGTAGCAGAGGTTTTCCAAGCTGAGCTTTTCCCTGAAAGAGAAATTACTAAAGAGCAGAAAGAGACTCTTCATTATAGAGATGCTTTGAGAGTGGGGTATCAGCTTATTCATAAACATACATTTCTTCACACGAACGGATTCCTTGAGATTCAGGGCGTGCTTGAACCAAACAAAAAAGGTATTCGTAAACTCCCAGGAACGAGTATCAAGAATTCAGTGACTGGTGAGGTATTATATACGCCGCCAGAGGGGGAAGTGCTCATACGAGATTTCCTCAAAAATTATGAGGAATACTACAATAATTTTTCCGATGATATTGACCCATTACTCAAAATGGCTGTTCTGCACTATCAGTTTGAAGCCATCCACCCATTCTATGATGGTAATGGTCGCACAGGGAGAATTCTGATGGTTCTCTATCTTATTCTTGCTAAGAAAATGGAGCTCCCCATCCTGTTTATCAGTGGATATATCAACAAGAATCGCTCAGAATACTACCGATTATTAAGAGAAGTAACAAGCCAAGAGAATTGGAAAGATTGGATATTGTTTATTCTGAATGCCGTTGAATCTCAAGCTGCGGAGACCCATATTACAGTCAAGAAAATCAGGGATTTGCAGGAACAATACAAGAAATCTATCAAGGAAAAACTGCCAAAGATTTATTCTGCAGACTTGGTAGAATTTCTCTTTGCCAATCCGTTTTACAATCAGGAGCAGCTCTCGAAAAAAGTCGGGGTTCATCCTAATACGGCAGCCAAATATTTGAACCTTCTCTTAGCTGAAAAGTTTCTTGAGAGCTTCAAGCACAAGAAAGCTAAAATTTATTTCAACCCTGAGTTTCTAAAGCTGCTTAGCTAATTTTGTTTTCTAAACCTCCTATGGTAGATGAATACCTCGACCTCGTGGATGCAAAGGATGAAGTGATTGGTAAGAAGCTTCGCTCGGAAGTGTATGCCGAAGGCTTGTCAAATTTTCGTGTGGTAAATGTATTCCTGAGAAATTCTGATGGAAAACTTTGGATACCTAGAAGGACAGCTCACAAGAGAATTTTTCCACTGTGTTTGGATGTGAGTATGGGTGGGCACGTAGAAAGCGGTGAATCATACGAGACTGCTTTCAAGAGAGAGTTAAAGGAGGAATTGAATCTCGACACTGATAAGATTGACTGGAAAGTGCTTGGGAATCTCACGCCAGCTGAATATGATGTTTCGGCATATATGCGGGTGTACGAGATAGATGCGGATGATGCGCCTAATTTCAACCCAGATGATTTTACAGAATATTTTTGGCTCACCCCGGACGAGCTTTTTGAGAGGATAAGTAGGGGAGACAAAACAAAAGGAGATCTGCCTAAGTTAGTGAGAATTTTTTACCAGAACGGAGGAAAGTAATTTTACGAGTGCTGAGCAAGGAAGTTCTTCAATCCGAAGTAGTAGAACTTTGACTCCTTATCTTCCTGTATAGAGGTTCTAATAGTGTTCAGCAGGCGGAGCAACCTATAAATAGAGGCTTACTTGAGCCTCTATTTATGTTTTTATATTGTTAGCTGTAAGAATTAACAGCGTTGTTTACAAAAATCGATGGAGCCCCTACGCTCGAAGATAACGATTTTTGGAAACAACTATGACAATCCACAAGAAAACGCGACTGACGCCGATGCAGAGAAAGCAGCTCGCGGACGACTATTTCAAGCGACACGTCCGTATCTGCGATCTCAAGGAGAGATACCGGGTCTCCGCTCCGACGGTATACAAGATACTGAAACGGGCACGGGACAAGGACTACGGCATCCACCGAAGCGAAAACAAACGGTTCCGATGTCTCGAATACGGGCTGAAGCGTCTCTCGAAAATCGAGAAATCGATCGAGGAGAAACTCCGGAAACAGGCGAGGCGATACAACAAGAACTACCCGGGAGAAATGCTCCATTTCGACACGAAGCGGCTTCCGCTCCTTTCGGGAGAGTCTCCCAAAGAAACCCGCGAATACCTGTTTGTCGGCATCGATGACTTTTCAAGGGAACTCTTCGCCGCGATCCTTCCGGACAAGACCCAGTATTCAGGTGAAGCGTTTCTCCGGCAGACGATCGACGAATGTGCGTACACCATCGAGCAAGCCTACTCGGACAACGGACTGGAATACCGAGGGAATCCTGAGAATCACGCCTTCATGAAGCTCTGTCGCGAGAACCGGATCGAACAGAGATTCACGAAGGTGAAAACCCCACAAACCAACGGGAAGGCCGAACGGGTGATACGGACACTGATGGAGATGTGGCACGGGAAGACGACCTTCAAGAACCGTACCCACCGCAAGACCGAACTCATCCGATTCGTGAACTACTACAACACCGTCAAACCGCACAAGGGAATCGACAACCTGACACCGATGGAAAAACTGCTACAATACTTCTACCCGGAAACTTTATGAAAAAACGTAAACAACGCTGTTAATTCTTACATATTATTAATAAACTCAGCTGCCTGGTCAGATGGCATCGGCTGCCTCTGAGAAGCTTCCGTCATTTCTGATTGTTGAGTAGCTTGTTGGATAGAAAGCGTATTGCCACAGTTGGTGCAAAATACCCCATTATCATTATTCATCGCATTGCACTGGTTACATTTCTTCATATTGTTACGTTAAATATACTCAATTATTCTGACAGCTCTGGCTTATATAAGGGTTATCTCCTTCTTCTTACCATACTCCTTTTGAGGATTTCTTGCAAAATATCTCAACCTAAGTATTATTGCGATAAACTGATAAGACTAATCTATGGACAAGGGACTCATCGTTCACGCAGCACTCTTTAACGACAAAAAGGAGATTCTCCTCATAAGAAGGTCATTGAACGAAACGGTTCTTCCGGGGGTCTGGGATATCCCTGGCGGGACTCTTGAGGATGGCGAGGATCCGCGCGATGGAGCCATGCGGGAAACATCGGAGGAAACGGGAGTAGATATTTCTGATCTCAGCCTGTTCGCCTTTACATCAAATGTCGATGCAAAGAAGAATAAACAATTTGTCAGACTCATTTTCATTGGACAAGTCGATGGCGCGAACACCCAAGTCACGCTTAACCCCGAAGACCATGACATGTACCGATGGGTTTCCATTGACGACATCCCTGCAGACGTTCAGCTCGTCGATTATTTGAATGATATCGCGTCGTCCCTGCGAGAGCGGACGCACAAGATCCTATCGTTCCGCTAGCATTTCTACAGCAGGCTCAATATCAGGGTCTTTTTTTCTGGTGTCGCGACCAGTGACAAGCCTAAGTTATGAATATGAATATTTCAAGAGGAGAGATGCGAACGCAGTTTATCGTAGATCCGTCGCTGGATATCACTGGCTACGAAAATATCCGTGGATTTTTTCGTCATTTAAGCAACGGGTCCTTTGTCCCGCCGGAGGATATTCTAGAAGCTGAACAATGGGTAGCGGAGGTGCATGCGAAAGATGCTGAGCTGCTCGGATTACGGACCTCTGAAATCGCAGATGCCTGGCATTTCAGAGAGCAAGATTTTTTTCAGCTTGCAAGTGTATATTTCGAACCGACTGATTTCCCGACAGAGGAATATACTTGTTATCCGACGATCTGGCCACTTATTGCGCGAGATCCGATCGCACACACTGTCGCATTTCCATATCAAAAAACGGATGAGGAAGCTTGCTATGTCATTGCTCATGAGCTTCTACATGAGATATTCTTCAGACATTTCCATAGGAAATTTGCTAGTGGCAACCGGTTTGATATGACAGACGTCCGCTTATGGGATCTTTCTGAGGTATTGAATGTTCTAGTTATGCGGAGTTCTGATTGGCAAAGCATATTTTCTTTTCCGGCGAAGCCTTATCCGGAACATGAAGAACTGTTCAATAGGTTGCGGCCGATGTGGGAAGAAAAAGCTAATGTGGATAACCTTATTCATAGGGGATTAGGAATCTGATTCTTAAGAACTGAATGATCGGGAAGAGAGACTTTCAATAACCACATTATCTGAGCCAAAGACACGGTCGGATCAGGGAAAGCCTTTTCCCACTCAAAAGTTCGGAAGCTGTCCCGCCAAGCGAGCCAATAAAACGAGGCTGTAACAAGCCTTGTTTTTTGTTACCCGGGATGGGATTCGAACTGGTCATTGACTATTTGTCCGAACTTTGAGAGGCTACTTCTTCAGCAGTTTTTTCACAACCTATCAACTTTTGGAGATCGACATGGGAAAAGTCTTTACTTGGGAAGAGGTGGAAAAGGGAAGTATTCCTCTTTTGGAAAGTTTTGATGAAATGGGAGAGTTGCTGAAACGAGAACTAGAAGGTTCCTCGGTTGTAGTTTCGGCTCTCATTCTTGGCTCGTTCCTACGGCGAGATCATTCTGTGCGGAGTGACATCGATGTATTGGTGATCTATCCGTTCCGGCGACGCACGGAGGCAGTCGCACTTCTGCGGGATCTGAAGGCTCGTGCCAAACAGCTCTCTGTGCCTGTTGAGTTCATCTCTCTGGACGTCGAGCTGGCGATGACTCCCGACCACCATATAGCCTCCACGTTCTTGGAACACTTTCGAATGGCAGCACGGGACGGCGGGGTCGTGAAGCAGGACCCGCTTGCGTTCATTCATTCAAATCGTAACGGATTTCGGGAGGATACGCGAGGGTACCTCATCCACAAGATGAGAACCTTTGAAAAAGGGGAAGTCTCACTCCTCACTGCATCGGAAGAGCGAGTATTCCAAACGATTGAGAAGGCGTTGCAACTGCCTGTCTACGTGGCTAGGAAGATGCTGCGATGCTTCGATGTCGAGATGCCGCGAGGTGATTCGAAAGCAGAAGTAGCGAGACTGTATCCAGCTCTCGGAATCGATGGGGCAACTGACATCTTAGCTGAGATTCGTGAGATGGACAGAACGTACACAACGAGCCTTCTGCAACAACTTATCAGTCCTGACCACGAGGAGTACGAGAGAGTTGTCGAAAATCTTAAGTCTGCCATCCCGCTCGCGTTGGAGTTTGCTCGAAAAAACCTTTTTGCGCTCCGCTAGCCGCACCCCTTTTGTTTAGAGGAGCGGTTTCTTTTTTATGTAAGTAGACTTTCTAATTGTTTCATTTGAGCTAAGGAATCTACGGGATCAGGAAACGCTTTCTCCCACTCAAACGTTCGAAAGCTGTCCCGCCACGCGAGCAACAAGCAAAAACAATCCCTGATGGGGGTTGTTTTTGTTTATTCCGGCAGCAGCAGTCGAAGTTTATGCTATTCAGGGTAAATCCTGCCGCTGGAGCCAATAAAACGATTCTGTAACAAGCCTTTTTTGTTACCAGGGATAGGATTCGAACCGTATAATCGGATGCAGGCTTATTCACAATCATCCATTTTTCTTGCTATGTAGCAAATGGATTGTCCCGCAAGTATGTCGGTTGTTTTTTTCTGGAACAGCAGCTTCCCATCGTATGGCATAAGCTCCTTTGCTCCACTTTTCGGATAGGTTCCGATACAGCTGTCTTTTTTCAGATTGGCCCAGCCTTCCTTGAGCGAATCATTTTCAAAGATGAATCCTCCCGGTTCCTTTGCTTTTATGATGCCGGTTATCCTGTAGACTTCTTGAAGTACTTCGAATTTACCGATTGGTTCGGACGACATTTTTGTTCCGGTCTTGTTGAGCAGAGAATGTATCAATTGTTGAACGGTCTCAACTTTTCCGAAATCATCCTGCGACCCTGATTCGTACGCGAATGCCACGCCTCTTTTGTGGCCGTATTTTTTGATGCTCCATTCGCTTCCGCCGAACGAATTTACGAAGTAGTCGGTTGTCCCCAAGTCGTTCTTCCCGACATCCTGTGGCAGTATGTTGTCAGGATCAGTAAGGACATACTGGACAGGAAGAAGGGAGTAGAACTCCTTGTGGTATTTGTTGTCGTTTCCCATGCATACGAATGGGACCGACGGGGAATACGTATTATGGATATCAAAAAGAAAGTCGGCTTGTCCAAGCAAGGGAGAGAGCTCCCTGGCCCGGATAAGATCGTAGGTGTCTCCATCGGATGGGGTGGCGGCTAATTCAGCTTCTTGGAAGGATCTGTTCAGGTCGGGCCCATCCTCAGCGGCTCGTGTACCCCTTTCAATCGCTTTCGGGTTTCCGAATCCGAGGAATAAATTTCCAGAGATTTCTTCCCTTCCGTATGTTTTTCCTGATTCTTGATTTTGAAGTTCGAAGTCACTAAGAAGTCGTCTGATCACTTCGACGCCGACCTTTTCATCGCCATGAACACCACCTAAGACGATGACGTTCGGTCCTGGCGTTTCTCCTGCTATGTGCCAAATGGAATAGGGGATATTCATAAAGCTCCTACAAAAAATAAAAACCTCCTAGTAAGCCGGAGGGTTGTGGATGTTTCAATCACTTTAAACCGTCGGGCATTACTAGTATCGCATGCTCGATGACCACCATGAATTGTCGGAAAAGCGCTTCATTCCATGATGATAACGACAAATAGTATGGGTGTCAATTCACTTTGACTCATAGGTACTCACGGCCAAAATTTTTCGAAGGAACGGAAACGCGAGACAGGATATTTGGGGATAAGGCTTGAATATCGGGAAAATTATCCGTGAAGAGCTAATAACTCTTGCATTTGGGATAGTGACGCTGTTGGGTCAGGGAAAGCTTTCCCCCACTCAAGGGTTCGGAAGCTGTCCCGCCAAGCGAGCACTGAAAAACGAGGCTGTAACGAGCCTTGTTTTTTGTTACCTAGAATGGGATTCGAACCTGCTATAATGAAACCGTAATTTCCGAAAAAATCGCAATGAAGTACGCTCTCGCGGTCAAAGGGATCATCCGAAGGGATGATGGGAAAATACTCGTGCTCAAGCGCAGCGCCAAGGATGATCATAAGCCGGGCGTTTGGGAAACGGTCGGCGGGGGAATGGATAGGGAGGAAACGCCGCAAGCCGGCCTTCAAAGGGAAATCCTGGAGGAGACCGGACTTACGGTCGATGTGCGGGAGCCATTCACCGTGTTCACCTTCAGAAAAGATACGGGCGAGTTCAAGGTTGGGATCACGTTTCTGTGCGAGTATCTCGGTGGCGAAGTCGTGCTTTCCGACGAACACACCGATCACCGATGGATCGATCCGAAGGAGTTCGCCGATATGGATTCCGTCCCGTCGCTCCACGCGGAAATCGCCCGCTATGCCGGGTCGATAAGATAGACCAACTCCGACCCCCCCCATCGGAGCCATCCGCGTATTATCCGTAGAGAAATATGATTCACACGATGAAATTGCAGCCGGTTCCGTTTGAAAAGATCGCGAGCGGGAAGAAAGTCATCGAGTCGCGTCTTTTGGATGAAAAACGCCAGCTGGTTTCGATCGGCGACGAGATACGGATCAGTCGTGCCGATATGCTGGAAGAGACTGTCATAGTGAGGGTGACGGATCTCTATCGGGATAGTTCGTTCGAAGAACTTTTTTCACGATTCAGTCCGGATCTTTTCGGTGGATCCTCAAGGGAATTCCTTCTTGAAGAGGTAGGCATGTTTTATCCGAAGGAAGAGCAGGAGAAGCATGGGGTCGTAGGGATACGGGTGGAGGTGTTGAAATGAGTGGGTTGGCTTTGGCACAATGCTTTCTATCAGGTACACTGGGGGATATGGACAAGAGTCACCCGGCGCTCGTCGTCGAAAACGTGAAGAAAACATACCCATCCGGAACGGAGGCGCTCAGGGGAGTGTCGCTGGTCATTCCTGAGGGTGATTTTTTCGCGTTTCTCGGACCGAATGGGGCCGGGAAAACGACGATCATCGGTATCATCACCGGGCTCGTCGAGAAGACCGGCGGGACCGTCTCGGTTTTCGGATACGATATCGATCGTGAGCCGGAAGCGGCGAAAGCCTGTATCGGGGTCGTCCCGCAGGAAATCAATTTCAACATCTTCGAGAGCCCGCTCGAAATCATCGTGAATCAGGCCGGGTATTACGGCATCTCGCGGAAAAAGGCTCTTCCGCGCGCTGAGTCGCTTTTGCAGAGCCTGGGGATATTCGACAAAAAAGACCAGGAGTCCCGCGCGCTTTCCGGCGGGATGAAACGCCGCCTTATGATCGCCCGCGCGCTTATCCATAAGCCGCGCCTCCTTATTCTCGACGAGCCGACGGCCGGGGTGGACGTGGATCTCCGGCGAAGTATGTGGGATTTTCTCCGGTCGATGACCGAAGAGGAGGGGATCACGATCCTTCTCACCACGCACTACCTTGAGGAAGCCGAACAGCTCTGCAAGCACGTCGCGATCATTCATCAGGGAGCGATCATCGAATCGGGATCGATGAAGGGCGTCCTCGGGAAACTCAATACCGAATCATTCATCATATCGTTTCCGGCGCCGGTGACGCCGGGCGTCGTCTCGATGCTCGGCTCGTATCATGCGAAAAAGATCGATGAGAAAACGATCGAGATCGAGACGGATGCCGAGCATGGGCTTAATGCGGCGATCCTTCTCCTGAATGAGCAGGAATTTCCGATCGGGGACATCCGGAACAAGACCGGTCGACTCGAGGAAGTGTTCGTGCGATTGACCGGGAATAAGGAGAATCTATGAACGCGCGAAAACTCTGGATATCGTTTCATACCATCGTGCGCAAGGACGTCATGCGCATCCTCAAGATATGGCCGCAGACCTTTCTGCCGTCCGTCGTGACGTCGGTGCTCTATTTCCTGGTTTTCGGTACGGTGCTCGGTGAGCAGATCGGCAGCGTGGATGGATTTTCTTATCTGCAATTCGTGGTACCTGGGCTCGTCATGCTTGCGGTCGTGACGAACTCGTTTTCCGATGTCGCCACGGTCTTCTTCGTCTCGAAATTCTTTTCGCGGAACATCGACGAGATACTCGTCTCGCCGACGCCCCCGTCGATCATCATTGCCGGATTCGTCGGGGGAGGTATCGTCCGCGGCGTCTCGGTCGGAGCGCTCGTTCTCCTCGTTTCGGCGTTTTTCGTTCCGCTCTCGTTCGCGCACCCGTGGGCGGTGGTACTCTTCCTTGTGCTCTCCAGCCTCGTGTTCTCCCTCGCCGGGCTCGTGAACGGTATTTATGCCAAGAGCTTCGACGGCATCTCCATCATCCCGACCTTCGTACTCACCCCGCTCGTCTATCTCGGCGGCGTGTTCTTCTCTATCTCGGCGTTGCCGGGATTCTGGCGAGAATTCGCATCGATCAATCCGATCTTCTATCTCATAAACGGGTTCCGATACGGGATTCTCGGTATTTCGGACGTATCGATCTCGACATGTGTCGCCGTCCTCTTCGGTCTGGCGGCGGCGCTCATCGCTGTGAACTGGTATTTCATCCGGACCGGTCTCGGATTGCGGCAGTAGGTGTGTTATCATTGGTCGGCATGCGTGTAATCTTTTCCATCCTTTCGCCATGGCATACGGGAAAATCATCCCCGGACTCGAGATACACGGCCGCCCGGCTCCCTATGGGGTCGTGAACGAGCGGGAGGTGCGTGCGGCTTCCGGAATCATGTTCGCGATCGGATTCTTCACGCTCATGAGTCTCTACTACGAGCGGAACCTTTGGCTCGCTTTTTCGGTCGTCGCGGTTTTCTGGGTCGATTTCATCCTCAAGGTGTTCGTCGGGCCGGAGGCGTCCCTGTTCGGGAGAATCGGCGCGTGGCTCGTGCGGAATCAGCGCCCGGAGTATGTCGGAGCGGTGCAGAAGCGGTTCGCATGGAGCATCGGGCTTTTCATCTCAAGTCTCGTACTCATGCTTGTGGGGTATCAGCTCTTCCTGGCCCCGACCTGTCTTCACCCGGGAGCGCTCGCCGTCGGTGCTTCATGCCTGCTTCCGATGACGCTCTGCGGTATCTGTCTCGTCTTCATGTGGCTCGAGTCGGCCGTGGGGTATTGCGTCGGATGCGCCATCTATTCCGGTCTCGTGAAGCGGGGGATACTCCGATCCGAAGAATTCGCCCCGGCCTGCCCGGGCGGCGTCTGTGATGCGAAGGAAGATTGAAACCGCTTCTTCCGGCATCCGGGAAGTGTGGTAGAATGAGCGGGAAGAGATGTGCAATCCTATGGAAAAAAACCCTTGGAAAAAGACGAAGGTCTGCATCATCGACGATGCGGACGATATCCGTGAGATCTACTCCGTGAAGTTCTTGACGGAGGACTACGACGTGGTGTCGGCGAAGGACGGGGAAGAAGGTCTCCGTGTCGTGCGGTCGGAAAAGCCGGATGTCATCCTGCTCGACCTTCAGATGCCCGTGAAGGACGGATTCGCCGTGCTCGAGGAGCTTCGTGATGATGCGGAGCTGAGACGCATTCCGGTGCTCATATTGAGTAACGTCGATGACGAGCGGACGTTCAAGAAGGCCGGTGCTTTCGAGACACGGTTCTATCTCATAAAATCCCTCGTGACACCGCAGAAGGTCGTAGATACCGTCCGCGAGGCGCTCCGATCTTCCCTTTGAAACCGATATGGATATCCGGACGATCGTCGTGAACGACTCGATGCAGAAAGGATACCGGTACGAATGTACGGAGCCTGTCGGGAAGAACTTCGATCCGGGATTTCGCCCGGATCTGACGCCGAAAGAGATGCTCGCGATGGGCATATTCGGGGGGAAATACATGACGGACTGCCGTGATGAGTTTCCGTCGGATTGGTTCGAGGGCGCGAAGTTCTCTCCGGAGCGGTACGATCCGGATCTGAATTTTTTCGGGGTCCGGGCGAGCCAGCCGCTTTCGGAGTGGCGGAAGAAAGGGTGGATCTATCCGGATGATCCGCGTGGATGGTTCCAGTGGTATTGCCGCTACTACATGGGGAGAAGGATCCCCGCGGAGGATGATCGGCAGATCAGGCGTTGGAAAGCCTTTTTCCGCCATGCGGCACAGGTCGCCAAAAATTGTCGCGCAGGTGATTTTTCCTGCCGACCACGTCAACGGCAAGCACTCCTCCATTTCGCGTACGACAGCCGGAAATTCTGAACTGTATGATAACGTTTGCCATATTCGTTCTCGCGTTCCTCTTCGTGCTGGTCGGTGCGCATTTAGCGGTGTTCTCGTCGCTCGCATTTTTTTTCGCATCTTTCGGCGCATGGTCCCGCACGTCGGTGCTTTTTTTGTCCGTGCTATTTCCTGCGAATTTTCTTCTGGCGTCCTTTCTCATGCATTCCGTGGAGAACGCCTCCGTCCGTCTGTGGTATGCGGTGTCTGCTTTTTCTCTCGGACTCATGTCGAATCTTCTCTTCCTGGTGGTTCTCGGGTGGGGCGTGATTTTTGTCATGCGTCTTTTCGGCGCTCAGCCGAAGTCAGTCATCATCGGGATACTGATCCTCATTTTTGGTTCAGCGGTGAGTGTATATGGTATCTCGAACGCTTTGCGACCGGTCGTCCGGCATGAAACGGTCTCCATTCAAGGACTTCCGGAGCAATGGAAAGGGAAGACGATCGTTCAGCTCTCCGATATCCATCTCGGACCGGTCTATAGGACCGACTTTCTCCGTGGGGTCGTCGATCAGGTGAACGGATTCCATCCGGCGGCGGTAATGATCGTCGGTGATCTCTTTGATGGTATGGATGGGGATCTTGGTTCGCTTGCCGGTCCGCTCGGCGATATCCGCGCGGAAAAAGGCGTATTTTTCTCTACCGGAAACCACGAGACCTATCTCGGCGTGGAGCGGTCCTTGTCCGCACTGGAAGGGACGGGTGTCGAGATCCTCGATGACCGTCTCGTGGTCGTGGATGGACTTGCGATCATAGGAATAAGCTATCCGGAGCGTGAAGCAGAGAAGGATATACCAGGGCTTGCGGCGACACTCGCCGGAGGCGTCTCGGACACCCCGAACATCCTTCTCTATCACGCACCGACCGATATCGATCGCATGAAGGAATCGGGAATCGATCTGCAGCTTTCCGGGCATACGCATCGCGGGCAGCAGTTCCCGTTCCAGATCGTTACGTGGTTGGTCCATAAGGGATACGACTACGGTCTGTACGACCTCGGGAAGTATACACTTTCCGTATCCAGCGGAGTCGGGACATGGGGCCCGCCGATCCGTCTCGGTACCCGATCGGAAATCGTCGTGATTACGCTCGAATAAAAATCCTCCCGGGAAGGAGGATTTTTATCGGGTCTTATCGCGGACTTCCCTGCGGCGGTCCGTACGAGCCGTGTCCGCGCATCGGATCGCCCGATCCGATCGGATTTTTCCATGGGCGCAGCTCTTCGGCTTCGAAAACGTGCCCATCCCGTTTTTCCCCGAGTATCTTCACAACCGATCCTTTTTCGATCCGAACGAGCGGACGGATTCTCGTGCCATCCTTCAGGATGACGACCCACGCTATTCCGTTGCTGTCGGTAAGGGAAATGTTTTCCGGTGTGATCCTGGTGATGGTTCCCGAAAGGAATCCTTCTTCCGGTCGTGACCAGAATCGTTCCCGCATTTCCGTCATTTCCGCATAGTGGGGGAAGCGGTTCTTCATCATCCGTTCGGCTCGTTCGTCGGCGCCCCAGGCGGAGAGGAGCGATGCGCTGAGCGCGATAGCGATGCCGGAAAGGACGGCGACCGCGGCGATCCGATGTCGGTATCCGTGGCGTGTGTTCCGGAATTCGATCACGGCAAGCGACGAGAATGCGACCAGGAGACCGATCCAGAAAAAGGGGAGTGAGCGGAAAAAGGCGAAAGAAAAAAGTCTTTCCGGAGGGAGCGTGAACGGACTGCGATCGATGGAAAGGATCGAGAGGACGGTCATGGAGAGCGAAAGCGCCGCGAGCCCGCCGGTCAGGACGACACCGACCCACAGGAGCGACCGCTTCGTCATGAATTTCCATCCGGGCTCCGGTTCGATCCCGTCCTGTCTGATCCGTTCGACCACTTTCTGTGTGAATTCCGACATAGGCGTTCGTGATCAATCGTTGTTTATACCGGCCTCGAGCATTTTTTCGCGGAGGATCTTTTTGCCACGGTGGACGAGCGTGGCGACACTTCCTTTGGGGAGCTCGAGGATGTCCATGATTTCCTCGTATGATTTTTCCTCGAGGAACCGCAGGATGAGCACCTCTCGATAGGTTTCCGGGAGTCCCCGGATGATGGTCTCGATGCGGGAGAATGTGTCAATCCGTTCGGTTTCGGCACTGATGTCCGTCGCGGCATGAAGGAATTGTGCGGCGTCGTTCGCATCTATCGAAAAGGATGCCGATGCTACCTTCCGTTTCCGGAGCGTATCGATGCTCTGGTTGTGTGCGATGCGGTAGATCCAGCTTGAGAATTTCGCCGAGGAGTCATAATCGTTTATGTTCCGATAAGCCTTGATGAACGTTTCCTGGAGGATATCTTCCGCATCTTCTTTCGGGAGCGAGGATATCCGGCGGATGTATCGGAGGAGCGGCGCCTCGTGCCGCTCCATAAGCACCCCGAACGATTCCGGATTTTCAGCGGAAAGTCTGACGAGCTCCTGGTCGGTCGGTTCGTGGTGTGTCGGCATATTCGGGATATCTTCCGCGGAGAATCTGGTTACTACGACGATGGATGGCGGCGGATGTTTTCACGCGCGGACCGGACTTTCCGATCCTCCTTCGATTATCCGGTGAAAGAGCCGTTTGGCGATCTCGACCAACACGAGGTATGAAACGATGATGCCGAGTATGGCGAGGAATATCGGGATCGGGAGGCGTTCGAATCCGAAAATCGATCCGAGCGGGGAAAGCGCGACGCCCCAGCCGATAAGGAGCACGACCGCGGTGTTCCCGAGGAGAAAGAGGCTCGGGCGACTCCGGAAGAAAGGGATTTTTTTCGTGCGGATGAGATAGATGACAAGCACCTGGGTCGCGAGCGATTCGAGAAACCATCCGGTCTGAAACTGTTTCTCGGAAAGATGGAAGACGTACAAAAGGGCGCCGAACGTGATGAAATCGAATATGGAGCTGATCGGACCGAAGATGAACATGAACCGGCGGATATTCTTCAGGTTCCAACGCGGGGGGCGACGGGTGTCTTCGGGATCGACCCGGTCGGTCGGGAGTCCGACCTGTGCCGAGTCATAGAGAAAATTGTTGAGGAGGATCTGCTGCGGGGTCATCGGGAGGAAGGGGAGGAATACGGATGCTCCCATCATGGAGAACATGTTCCCGAAATTCGACGAGAGCCACATCATGATATATTTGAGCGTGTTCTGGAACGTCTTCCGCCCCTCCTCGATGCCGTCCTTGAGGGAAGTGAGGCTTTTCTCGAGAAGGATGATATCGGCGGCGTCCTTGGCGACCGGGACACCGTTCTCGACGGAGATGCCGACATCGGCGGCCTTGAGCGCGGTCACGTCGTTTATGCCGTCACCCATATATCCGACGACATGCCGGGCGTCCTTCCGGAGAGCCTGGATGATGCGCTCCTTCTCTTCCGGCGTGACGCGGGCGAAAATCGTCGTCTTTTCGGCAAGACTCGCGATAGCGGTATCCGAGAGCCCTTCGATATCTTTTCCGAGCGCGACCCCTTTCACGTCGATGCCGATATCGCTGCAGATTTTCCGGGTCAGGATATCGCTGTCACCGGTGAGGATCTTGATCGAGACGCCGAGCTCCTCGAATCCGCGTATCGTTTCCATCGCGTCCTTTTTGGGCGGGTCAAGGAAGGCGACCAGACCGAGGAATATCATATCCGACTCGTCCGCGACGTTGTAGGTGTAGTCGTCTTCGGAAAGATACTTCGCTGCGATGGCGAGGACCCGGAATCCTTCCGCAGAAAGTCCTTCATACAGTGACAGAAGTTCCTTCCGACCGGCATCGTCGACCGGGGTGATGACCCCCTCTTTCTTCGCCGACGAGGAGATGGCGATGACGCTTTCCGGCGCCCCTTTCGTTACGAGGATTTTCCGGCCGTTCTTCGAGACGACGAGCGAATCGCGGCGGCGGGTGAAATCGAACGGGACTTCGTCGAGTTTCGAGTATGCCGATATGTCGATCCGGTCGTGCTCCTGGATCGCGCGGTCGAGCGGGTTCTTGATGCCGGTATGATAGATGCTGTTGAGATAGGAGAACGCGAACACTTCTTCGGAATCCTTGCCGGCTCCGTCGATATGACGGATGACCTGGATCTTGTCTTCCGTGAGGGTCCCGGTCTTGTCGGTGCAGAGGATGTCCATGCTGCCGAAGTTCTGGATCGAGGAGAGATTTTTCACGATCGCGCTTTTTTTCGACATCCGGATCGATCCGCGGGCGAGCGAGACGGAAAGCATCACCGGCAGAAGCTCCGGGGTCAGACCGATCGCGATCGCGACCGCGAAGGTTATGGAGTCGATGAACCCTCGTCCGATGATCGCGTTCGCGACGAGCACGAACCCGACGAGGAGGAGGTTGAGCCGCATGACGAA
>CAYRYX010000010.1:0-18647 GCA_964428755.1 uncultured Bdellovibrionales bacterium
TGTCGGCGATCTTCGTCCCCGTCACCGCGCCGGTGCCGATGGTGAGGGCGCCCGCATTGCTCAAGGTGGCGTCGCCGGACATCGAGACGAAAGCCGGGACGCCGGTCGCGTTCGCGACGAGGAACTGGGCGGAGGTGCCGGTCACCGCGGAGACCGCGGAGGTTCCGTTGCCCAGAAGCACGCCGTTCTGCGTGAGGGTCGCGGCGCCGGTGCCGCCGCTCGTGACACCGAGTGCATTGGAAAATGTCCAGGATCCGGTCACCGTTTCGTTTTGGCCGATTCTGGCGATACCGGAATTCGCGTAGTCGATCGCCACGATCGCCTCGGTACCAAGCGTCGAGATACTGAAGTCATTCGCGTTGAAGCCGAGCGTATCGATGTTCGTGAACGTCGTCACTCCTTCCTTGACGTTTATGATCGCAGTACTTCCCCCGAGATCATTCGAGCAGACCCACTGCGAAAGCCCCTCATCCCACTTGAGCAGCTGTTCATCCGAACATCCTTGGAGAAGTGAAAGCTCATTCGATCCGGACCCTGAAAACTCGAATCCGGAGGAGGAGGAACTCAAACCGGCTCCATCAGCAGAGTCAAGAAGATCTATGGAGAGCGAGAGCGCAGCGCCCTCCGATCCGGCCGCACCTCCCGAAAGACCGTTCCCGGTAGCAAGCGAAGCGACATAGTTACCGACCGTATCGGATCCGAGATTGATGAGATTGATAAACGATTGCGTCCCGGAGAAAACGATATCGCCCGTCATCGTACCACCGGAAAGTGACAGGTACGACCCGCTTGTGCTCGTAGCGATCGACGAGAATGCCGACCCATCGTTCGAAAGTTCCCATACACCGGACGAAGCGTTGTACCGAAGGGCTGGTTTTGCGGAAGCGCTCGAGACCGAGAGCAGAAAGTTTTCCGCGCCGAGACCCGACCCGGAACCGATGTTGAATTCCGTCGCATCGGTTCCCGTGTCCGTGTTCTGATCATGCAACCGGCCATCGTTTCCGAGCACGAGCTGTTTCGTTCCGGTTCCGGTCGGGAGCATCTTGATGTCGATTTTTCCTCCCTTGCCGAGCGTCGCGATGTCTCCCTGCTTCGTACCGATCGTCTTTCCGTTCAGGAACCGTGCATTGAACGCAGACGGGACGGAGGTGATTTTCTTCCGCGGCACCATCTCCGAATCATCGCCAATCCGGACGCCGAGATAGTATTCGCTCGGATTCGAGAATATTTCTGCCGGAAGCGGTTCGGTGTCTCCGAGGAAAACGCGGATTATGCCATTTTGGACCTCGACTTCTTTCGTTTCCGTCCAGAGCCGCGCACCGGTATCGGCATTCGACGGGTACTCATCGGCTTCCGCCCGATCACGTGTGTAGATTCCGAATCGGACCTCATACTTCCCGTTCACCGGCTCATTCTTCACGTCGAAGAGCGAAAGTGACACGCTTATTTGGTCAAGCGACTGTGCAAAAACCGTCGCAGGGCTTCCCTGCCACCATATGTGCACCCCCGCTCCGAAGATTGCGGCGAGGATGAGTATGAAATTCTTCCAGGTTTTTTGTTTTACATACTCCGTCATTTGAGTGTCAGAACCCCTCGGAATTCGGGGCTTGGATTTTCCCAAATTATAGCATGAAAATCCTCTTTTCGGAAGCGAATCAAGCTACTTGTCAACCGCCCATCCGAACACATCCCCGACCGCTCCGGCGATGAGTTCGAACAACGATATCTCGCGCGCACCGGTATATACCGCATATGGCTCACTTTCGGCCTCGTTTCCCCATTTATCACGGCTCGAAATCACGTACACGTACGTCGACGATTGCGCGAGATCAGGGATGACAAGACTGTGATTCGTTCCATACCCCTCTTCGCGGATGACTCCCTCAGCGGTTCCGACGCCCTTCCCATAGGAAATTTCGGACTGCGCCGGCTTGTTCGTCTCCCAGGTAATAACCAGCTTCGCCCCGTTCTTGCCTTTTTCCGTGAACGCCTCACCTCGGACCGAAACGATCTCAAGCGGAGAGGTATCGGTCTCCGGTACGAAAAGCGCCGCCTCGCCGCCGATAGCGATCTCGCCGGCACGGAAACGCTCACTCTGATATGGCGCGACGGAAGGAATGGTTTGTTCTGGCACTTCATCAGTAACGACTGGCTGTTCCGGGAGCACGACCGTGACAGGAGCAGCCTGATTCGGACCCACCGGCTCCACGGGAAAATACCGCTTCCACAAAAGAAAACCCCCTCCCATGGTCATCACGAGAAGCAGCAGAATAAGCACCATTTTTCGGTTCCGGTTGTTCTTCCGATCGGCACTACCGAGACCTCCGGAAAATCCTTCCCCGTCCTCGACGCCAGCCATACGAAATCGACAAAGAAACGTGTTTGTGTCGCACAGGATAACACCGGAATAATACCACAAAATACGGAAATCCGCCACGATCCACGCAGGATGGCTCCACGCTTGTCTCAGAAAAATTTTTCACGTATGCTTCACTGCGTCGGAAACCTTATAACGTGAAATCGAAAACCTATGCGAAAAGGAACAGCTGCGCACGTCATCGTCATCATGGCCGGAGGATCCGGCACACGTCTTTGGCCGCTTTCCCGAAAGAGCCACCCCAAACAATTCCATGCCTTCCTTTCAGATAAGACGCTCTTGGAAGAGACTTATGCCCGAGCGAAAAGTATCGTTCCAGAAGCTTCGATCTTCATATCCACGAACGAATCCTACCGGGGAAGAATCCTCGATATTTTCCCGAATTTCCCACAAGAAAGGCTTATACTTGAGCCTTTCCCGAAGGGAACCGCTCCCGCTATCGGTCTTGTCAGCGCGGTGATCGAGGCCACACTTCCGGGTGCCGTCGTCGCGACCATCGCCTCCGATCACGCCATCGAGAACGAGGATGCTTTCACGACTGCGATCCGGACGGCATTCTCCGCCGTCGAAAGAAATCGCGGAAACCTCGTCGTCGTCGGCATCAACCCCACTTCGCCGGACACGGGACTCGGATACATCCGCATGGGAGAACGATGCCCTGGATCCGATACCGAGGAGGCGTTCTTCGTCGATGAATTCAAGGAAAAACCGGATCGGGTCACCGCCGAATCCTATCTCTCCGACTGGAGATATCTGTGGAACGCCGGATACTTTATCTTTTCCACCGAAACCATGCTCGGGTGGATCGATACCTACGCCCCGGAACTCGCGAATATGACGGAAGCCGTTTCCTGCCTCGCAGAAAAGAGGGTCCTCACGAACGAAACGCTTGCCGCCATCTACGAACCGTTGCCGAACGAAGCCATCGAACCGCTCATCGTCGAAAAACTCCCCGCCGGATCGCGGATCGTCGTGCCGGCTCCCATGCGGTGGAGCGACATCGGCAGCTGGAGCTCGCTCTACGAATTCTTCCGTGCAAGACACGGGAAAGAGAGCATCCTCTCCGGAGACTGTGTCGAATACGACGGGAAAGGGAATCTCATCTACGGCACGAAGAAACGGACGATCGCAACCTTCGGTGTGAAGGATCTCGTCATCGTCGACACTGAAGACGCACTCCTCATCGCCGATCGACGCCGATCGGGTGACATCAAGAAACTCATCGACGAGCTGAAACAGGGAGACCGCCACGACCTCCTCTAGAAAATAGGAAAACCGGATGAAACACCATCCGGTTTTCCTATCCAAAAAAACTAACATCAGGCTTTATCAAGCCATTCCTGGAGTATAATCCGCGCCGCTTCGGCGTCATCGAAGCGGGATATTTTTTTGGCGCCACGCTCCTTGAGATTCGCTTCGGCCATCTTCGTCGTGAACATCTCATCCTGATACGCCACGCGGATCGGAAACCGTTTCCCGAGTTCCATTCCGAAAAGCTCGCCGTCATAAGGGATGACTTCACGATTCACGTACGACGGCACACCGACCACGACGGTTCCCACATCCTTCCCGACGATGATATCGCCAAGCGCCCGGAAAAGATTCCGATCGTTCGGGAGTGTCGGAAGCGGGAATGCCATGCGCGTCTCCGCGTCGGCATAGGAAACCCCGACCGCGGATGCGCCCCAATCGATCCCAAGATAGTTTTTCGGTTCTTCAGACATACATCCGGAACGATCAATGACCAAGAAACAGGATACGAACGATAACCAATACAAAAAATCTTAAATCAAAGCCGCGTTCTTTTTTTTCGATTGGATATTAGAATTTTTTGTTTCTTGTATCTTGGTGATCGGTTATTATGTTCGCGTAACGATTTCCGTTCCTTTCTCCGTCACGATGACCGTGTCTTCGAAATGTGCCGAGAGCTTACCGTCCCTGGTCACGTATGTCCACTGATCCGGGGCGAGTTTCACGAGAAAACTCCCCTCGTTTATCATCGGCTCGAGCGCGACGACCATGCCCTTCCGGAATGAGAAATCTTCCATCCCGGGAATGAAGTAATTCGGAATCTGCGGTTCCTCATGAAGTTCGCGACCGACCCCGTGACCGACGAGGTCGCGCACGATGGAAAATCCGCCCATGCGTACGCGAGCTTCGACCGCCCGCGCGTAGTCGGATAATCTGGCGCCGGATCGGATCTTCGAAATACCACGGCCAAGACTCTCTTCCGTGGCTTTCAATAGCCTCAAAGCTGTTTCTGAAACCGCGCCGATCGGGAACGTCCGCGCCATATCCGTCACCATCCCCTGATAGCGCATACCGATATCGATCTTGAGCAGATCTCCTTCATGGACGATTCGGGTCGGGGACGGGATGCCGTGAACAACCTCGTCATTCACCGAAACACACACTGCGGCCGGGAACGGCTTCCCCCATTCCGCACCGTACCCCTTGAATATCGGGATACCACCCTCTTTCCGGATAAGCGCATCGGCCGCTTCACCTATTTCCCCAGTAGCGACACCGGGAATCGCCATCTCGGAAAGACTCCTTACGACCGCCGCAAGTCTCTTTCCGGATTCCCTGATCCCATCGAGTTCCTCGTCGGTCTTGATCCATTCGTTCATATGTTCAGATATGAGCTGATCCGTTTTCAGAAAACAATTTCGATCGGATGTCGTTGAAAATCCCCTCCGGATCGGATAATCCGGATACGCGGATCAGCTTTCCTTTCCGTTCGAAAAATCCAAGAACGGGAAGCGTCTCGTCATGAAAGACCTTCCATCGTTTCCGGACACCTTCCGACGTGTCGTCAGCGCGCTGCGTCACCTTTCCTCCGCAGTGCGGACATCGGTCTCCGGAGGCGGCGGCATAGTCCTTCCCGAGGATGAATTTCGCCCCACAATCCGCGCACGAGAAACGACGCGAAATCCGTTCCACCGAGTCCGCTTCGGATAATTCGATGAAAATGGCTCCCTGAAAGCTTTTCCCGAATCGACCAAGCACGGAAAGCACCTCGTTGATCTGACTCTCGCGACGCGGAGCTCCGTCAAGAATCACCGGTGTTCCGGCAGGAATCCTACGAAGTTCCCCCTCGAGCACGGCACGAACGATCTCATCCGGAACAAGCTCGCGTTTCTGATTGATGCTCTCGCTCAGTTTTTCTCCGAAAGGAGTTCCTTCCCGGGACGCCGCACGAAGCGCGGCACCCATATCGACATGCGCTGCACCGAACTCGCGCCTGAAGATATCCGCCTGCGTGCTCTTACCGCTTCCCGGAGGGCCGAGAAGGATGTAGGCGTGCGGTTTCGGCTCGTTTTCCATGCTTTCGTTTTGTTAGAATCCGTCGTAGTTGCGCATCGACAGCTGACCCTGCATCTGTTTCATCATTTCCAAGACGACAGAGACGACGATCAAGACGGAAACACCGCCGAGAGTCAAGGATTGGATATTCGTCACGTTCTGGACGACGACCGGCAACACCGCGACGGATCCGAGAAAAACGGCTCCGGCAAGCGTTATCCGGTTTATGATCCGCCCGAGATACTCGGCGGTGGCACTCCCCGGACGGATACCGGGAATGAACCCGCCCTGCTTCTGCAGATTCTCGGATATCTTATATGGATCGAAGATGACCGCGGTATAAAAATACGTGAATATCGCGACAAGCACGAAGTAGAGCCCGGCATAGATCCATGGATCTTGGAGGAATGCGTTCACCGAAACGGCGATGTCGGCGATCCTTCCCGCACCACTCTGAGACAGATAGCTCGCGACCATGCTCGGGATGAGGATTATCGATACCGCGAAGATGATCGGGATGACACCAGCCTGGTTCACGCGGAGCGGCAGATGTGTGGATGCTCCGCCATATACCCGGCTCCCGCGAAGCCGTTTCGCATAGGATACCGGGATGATACGCTGTCCGTCGTTCACCAACACCACACCTGCGATCGTCACGATCGCGATGACGAAGAACACCAGGTACGAAAGCGTCTGGGATGCGTCCCACGTCGAGAAGAAACGGGAGAAGGCGGTCGGCAACCCGGCGATGATACCGGCGAAAATCATTATGGAAACGCCGTTTCCGAGACCCTTTTCGGTGATAAGCTCACCGAGCCACATGAGAAACACTGTTCCGCCGACCGCGGTCGAAATCATGGCCACCATCATGAACGGCGAGAGATCCCCCAGCACGTTCTGCGAACGGAGAAGCGATATCATCCCGAACGCCTGGATGAACGCGAGTGGAACGGTCAGCCATCTCGTCCACATGTTGAATTTCTGCCGTCCGGCCTCGCCCTCCTCCTTGTACAGCTTCTCGAGTTGCGGGGAAATCATCGTCATGAGCTGCATGATGATGGACGCGGTGATATACGGCGCGACACCGAGCAGCACGACTGAGATATTGGAAAGTCCTCCGCCCGAGAACAGATTGAGAAGCCCGAGAAGCTGATTCCCCTCGAACATTTCCCGAAGCGCGAGCACGTCGACTCCCGGAAGCGGTATATTCGCCGCAAACCGGTATACGACAAGCATCGCAAGAATGAAGAGAATCTTCTCCCGAAGCTCGGAAACGGCCCAGATTTGTCGCAGCGCGTGCATCATGAGCGGAAAGAGAACGTGTTTTTTTCGAAGAGACCCGACTATGCCTCTTCCCGGATCGTGCATCCGGCCTTTTTCACGGCCAGGAGCGCGGATTCGGAGAATCGGATCTTCGCGTCGAACGAAAGCTTCTTCGTGAGTTCGCCGCTCGAGACAACCTTGAAACCGCCGGTTACATGCTTGGGAGAGAAAAGCTTCTTCCCGATGATCGTCGCACGACTCACTTCTTCGCCGGATTCGAAATGCTTCTCAAGCAACGACAACGAGAGTGTCACGCGTTTCGCTCTCGGGGATTTGAATCCCTTCACCTTCTTCATGCGCTCGAGCAGCGTGGTACGACCGCCTTCGAAAAGCGGGTCGACGCTCGAGCCGGTCCGGGACTTCTGACCGTTCGATCCGCGACCAGCCGTGGTTCCACGCCGTCCGCCGCGACCGATGCGCTTCCGGTCTTTCTTCTTTTCTACGGAGAGAGTATGAATCTGCATACGTTCAGAATAGCTTATTTCTTCGATTCCGTCTTCACTGCCTTCGCCTCGACGGCCACCAGCACCGCCTCCGGAACATTCCGGAGTTCACCGAACGCGAGCACCGTCGCGCGCGCAAGGTTGAGCGAGTTCGACGATCCGAGCGATTTCGAGACGACGTCCTTTATACCGAGAAGATCCGCGACCGCACGGACCGCGCCACCGGCGATAAGACCGCGACCTTCCTTTCCCGGCTTGATCATGACCTTCGCGCTCCCATACTTCGCATACACGTCATGCGCGATCGTCCCGCCGACAAGCGTGACCGAAACCATGCTCTTCTTCGCGTCATTAAAGGCTTTCTGGATGGCATCCGAAACATCGGCGCCTTTGGCGACACCGACACCGACTTTCCCTTTCCGATTCCCGATGACGAGCGTCGCACGGAAACGGAAACGGCGGCCACCTTTCACGACACGCGTGACACGGGCAAGATCCAGAAGTTTCTGATCGAACTCCGGCTTCTCCCTTTTTCCGCCTCTTTTCATCTGCTTTGCCATATCGTTTGCCAACCGCTTAGAACTTAAGTCCGGCTTCCCGTGCGCCGTCTGCCACGGCCTTCACCTTTCCGTGATACCGGTATCCGGCACGATCGAATACGATCGAAGCGATACCCGCTTTCGCGCATTTCTCACCGATGAGCTTCCCGAGAAGCGACGCTCCTTCGACGGTATTTCCCGCCTTCTTCCCGAGCTCACGGATATCCGCTGACACGAGCGTCCGGCCGGACGCGTCGTCGATCACCTGCACGGAAATGTTCCGGAGGCTCCTGAACACCGAAAGCCGCGGGCATTGCGCCGTCCCGGAAATCTTCGCGCGGACCCTCCGCGCGCGCGCGATCCGCCCTTCCTTTCTCGATATTTTCTTTATCATAATCGTGGATTCACTCCTCTTAGGCGGATGCTTTCTTTCCTTCCTTTCTCCGGACGATCTCATCGACGTATTTGAATCCCTTGCCTTTGTACGGCTCGACCGGCTTGAGGCCGCGGATATTCGCGGCGAACTGTCCGACTTTCTGCTTATCGATGCCGGAAACAATCAGTACGTTCGCCTCGATTCTCGCCTCTACGCCTTCCGGAAGCGTCTCCTCGACCGGATGCGAAAACCCGAGCGCGAGATTGACCTTTCGCCCCTGGACCGCCATACGGAACCCGACACCGTTGAGCTCGAGACGTTTCTCGAATCCCTTCGTCACTCCGTCGATCATGTTCGCGATCATCTTCGCGGTCGTCCCCCAGACCGCCTGGGCGCGCTTCGACTCGCCGACTTTCGAGACGGTGAATACGCCATCGGCGAATGCCACGGAGACATCAGGATGGTGCGCGAACGTAAGCGTCCCTTTCGGTCCCTTCACCGAAATGACATTCGCACGGATGGACGCCTCGACGCCCGCCGGAACCGCCACTGGTTTTTTTCCGATTCTACTCATAGATTTCGATTACCAGACTTCACAGATATATTCGCCCCCGAGTCCCTGCCGATAGGCATCCTCACCGGCCATGACCCCCTTCGAGGTGGAGACGATCGCGACACCATACCCGTTCTTCACCTTCTTCACCTCGCCTTTTTTCGCATACACCCGGTTCCCTTCCTTGCTGATACGACGAAGCTCCCGGATAGCCGGCTCGAGCTGAAGCGGCGCCTTCTCGGAGTATTTGAGTCCGACGACAAGGGTCTCCTTCGGCCCATCGACCTCCTTGGTTATGGCGCCGACGAATCCGCGCGCCTCGAGGACACGAAGGATGGCAAGCTTCATCTTCGATCCCGGAAAAGTCACGGTCTTATGACCCGCCCGCTGGGCGTTCCGGATTCGAGTCAGCATGTCTGCGATTGGATCAAGCATACGAAAATTCTTACTTCAAAAGGATGTTCTTACCACGACGCCTTCCGCACACCGGGAATCTCGCCCTTTGAGGCCAATTCTCGGAAACAGATGCGGCAGAGATCGTACCGGCGGAGATATCCATGTTTCCGCCCGCACTTCCAGCACCGGTTCACGACACGGGTCGAGAATTTCGGGTGCTTTTCCGCCCTCGCTTGTACTGAAGTCTTCGCCATAAGAGATGCTTTTTGAAAAATCGGTTGGATTATTCCTCGACTCGGAACGGGAACTTGAGCGCCCGAAAGAGTGTTTCGCCGTCTTTTCGATCCATCGCGGTCGTCGTCACCACGATCTGAAGCCCGAATATCGTCTGCACCTTTTCCGGGATGATTTCCGGGAATATCATATGTTCCTTCAGCCCGATATTGCAGTTTCCATTCGCGTCGACCGAGCTTACCGGAATTCCCTGGAAATCGCGGGTGCGAGGCAGGGTCGCGAGAAGGAATCGGTCGAGAAACTGCCACATGCGACGACCGCGAAGCGTCACCTTCACGCCGACCTCGAGCCCCTCACGGATCTTGAACCCGGCGATCGCCTTTCGCGCCTTCATCATGACCGGTTTCTGTCCGGTGATCACCGTAAGCGTCTCGACGATCTCGTCGACGCGGGATTGCTCCTTCAGGAACCTTCCGAGACCCACGTTCACCGTCACCTTCGCCACACGGGGAAGAGAGAGGGCGTTCTCACGGCCAAGAAGCTTCCGAAGTTCCGGAATCGTTTCCTGGTATCTCGCTTTCATGATCGACTGGTTCATATGATCTCCACAATTCCTTAGATCTGCTTCCCGGATTTCCGGCTGACCCTGACCTTTTCACCACCTTCGACCGCATACCCGATCCGGGTCGGCTTTCCGGTATGAGGACAGACGAGCATCACGTTCGATACATGGATCGGAAACGGCATCTCGATACGCTCGCCTTTCGCGCCGTCCCGCTTGGCTTTCCGATGTTTCTTCATCACGTTCACACCTTCGACGATCACCTTGTCCTCGCTCGGAAGCACGGAAGAAATCTTCCCGCGCTTTCCACGGTCTTTCCCGGCAATCACTTCGATTTCGTCACCTTTCCTGAGTTTCATAGACATGCGATTAGAGGACTTCCTGAGCGAGCGAGACGATCTTCGAGAATCCCTTCTCACGGAGCTCGCGCGCGACCGGGCCGAAGATGCGCGTTCCTTTCGGATCGACACCGTTCGCATCAACGATCACCGCGGCATTCTCATCGAATCGGATATAGGAATTGTCTTTCCGGCGATATTCACGGGCTACCCGGACGATGACGGCACGGACCTTGTCACCCTTCTTCACCATCCCACGCGGTTCTGCGGATTTCACGGCCGCCACGACGATATCGCCGATGGCCGCATATCGCCTCCGCGTCCCGCCGAGCACCTTGAAGCACTCGATCACCTTTGCGCCGGAGTTGTCCGCTACCTTGAGACGTGTCTCTGATTGGATCATAATCGTGTCGCTTTCGCGGGTATTTACTGCTCCTTTCCGACAATCACCTCGTGACGCTTTTTCCGACTGATCGGACGGCACTCACGGAACGTCACCGCATCACCGATCTTGTATCCCCCATCCGGCGCATGCACGAGATACTTCTTGGTCGATCGGTACTTCTTCCCGTATTTCGGATGTGTCTTGAGCGTATCCACATCGACGGTGATCGTCTTCTCGGTCGCGACGCTCGAAACGATACCCGAAAATCTCGGTGCTCTGGAAATCGTTTCTGCGATTGTCTTCTTGGAAGTTTCCATATGCCCTTTAAACCGTTAATGCCTCTTCGCGGATGAGTGTGAGTATGCGCGCGATATCCTTCTTCGCCTCACGGATCTCGCGATGATTCTTCGTCTCGCGACCCGCTATCGAGAACCGGAGCGATCGCTCCTTCATCCGAAGCTCCAAGAGGAGCTTCTCGCGTTCACCCGACGATTGTTCCTTCAGTTCCTTCATCCTCATAATCGTTCATTTATTCGGCTCCATGCCGATCGACGAATTTCGTCTTGACCGAAAGTTTGTGCGAACCGAGCCGCATCGCCTCCATCGCCGTCTCACGCGGAATCCCGTCGAGCTCGAAGAGCACCTTCCCGGCCGTCACTTTCGCGACGTAATGGTCGACGCTTCCCTTTCCTTTTCCCATCGGCGTCTGCTCACCCTTCTTCGTCATCGGTTTGTCCGGAAAAATTCGGATCCAGACCTTTCCGCCACGATGGATGAACCGGGTGATGGCCCGCCGCGCCGATTCGATCTGGCGAGCGGAAACCAGTCCGGTCTCGACGGCCTTGAGGCCGAAGCTTCCGAAACTCACGCGGGCACCGGCGGTCGTCGGCCCTTTCGGCCATCCCCCCCGATGAATCTTCCGGTGTTTCACTTTTCGCGGCATGAGCAGCATACGGTTGATTCCTAACTTCCTTATGAGCTATTCCTTCTCCGTCTGTTCCTTGTTTTCGAACTTCTCTCCCTTGAATATCCAGACCTTCACCCCGATGACCCCGTAGGTCGTCCTCGCCTCGTACCGGGCGAAGTCGATATCGGCACGGATCGTATGGAGTGGGATCTTCCCTTTCGCAGTCCATTCCCTCCGGGACATCTCGGCACCGCCGAGGCGTCCGGAAATCTCGATCTTGGCTCCCTCGACATCACGGCTGCCCATCACCTTTTCGATCGTTCCCTTGAGCGCGCGTCTGAACGGCATGCGTTTCTCGAGCTGTTCCGCGACCGACTGCGCGACGAGCATCGCGTTCCCGTCCGGCGTCTTCATTTCCTGGACGTCGACCTTGAGATCGACACGCTTCCCAGGAAAGAACCGATGCTTGGTGATACGCGTCAGATCCTCGATGCCCGACCCGCCGCGGCCGATCAGCACACCGGGACGGGACGAGAAGATAGTAATACGGATAGCGCTCGCCGAACGATCGATATGCACGTCGGCGATTCCCGCCGCCTTCCACTTCGTGACGATGAAACCGCGGATCTCGACATCTTCCCGGAGCTTCCTCTGGAAGTTCCGCGCGTCAAACCAGCGGGATTTCCATCCTGCCGTCACACCGAGCCGAAATCCGATTGGGTGAACCTTCTGTCCCATAGCGAGAAACGTTTAGAATGATTTTCGTTGATAGACCCGTTTGACCGCGTTCTTCCGATCCTTCATCTCCTGCTTCACGGACACATCCTTCTTCGCCTCCTTTTTCTCTTCCGCAGCGAGGAGCGTATTCCCCTCACCCTGTTTCTCCTCCGATCCGGTCGGTTCGACGGATTCCGTCTTCACGACCTCGCGCTTCGCCGGATCTTTCCGGTTCAGACCTTCGATCGTCTCCTCGAGCGTGATCGTTATCTTCGAGAGACGACGCATGATCGGATTCGCCCGCCCGAACGCGCGCGGCTGCCAACGCTTGAGCCGGGCTCCGTCACCGACGGTCACGGTAAGCACATAAAGGTTCGACGGGTCGAGACCGAAATTGTGCTCCGCATTCGCGATCGCGCTCCGGAGAAGCTTCTCTATCGGCTCCGACGAGCGCTTCACTTGCTTGCCAAGCTCGACGAGCGCTTCATTGACAGGCATACCGGAAATCGAGTGCGTCACGAGACGGACTTTCCGCGGTGCGATTTTCAGATTGTTGAGATGTGCGATGACTTGCATAACTTCTGTTCGATCGGTTCAGTACCCTGGAAATTATTTCTTCGCGCCGGGTGTCGAGGCCTTCGCGGCCTTCGAGGCGTCGAGTTCGCGCTGCTTCGCGGCGGCTTCCTGTTCCTTCTGCATCTTTCCTCCGTGTCGGACGAATTTCCGTGTCGGGGAAAACTCCCCGAACTTGTGACCGACCATCTCTTCCGTGACATACACCGGAGTATGTTCCCGTCCGTTATGGACACCGAAGGTGAATCCGACCATCTCCGGAGAAATGGCACAGGAACGCGACCAGGTCTTGATGACCGCCTTGTCGCCGACCTTCTTCCCCTCGAGCTTCTTGAGTACCCGTGGGTCTACGTATGGTCCTTTTTTGAGACTTCGAGACATAATATGGATTCTTTACTTCTTTGTCCGCCGTTTCACGATGTACTTTCCGCTCGCCTTCTTCGGATTCCGAGTTTTCTTCCCGAGCGCCGGTTTACCCCACGGGGTCTTCGGATGCATGCCGAGCGGCTGCCGCCCTTCGCCTCCACCGTGCGGATGGTCCACCGGGTTCATCGCCGATCCACGGACGGTCGGGCGCTTCCCCTTCCACCGATTGCGACCGGCCTTCCCGATCCTTTCGACACCGTGCTCGAAATTCGAGACCTGTCCGATCGTCGCGTAGCATTCCTTGGAAATGAGCCGGACTTCTCCGGAAGCGAGCTTCACCTGAGCCATCTCACCCTCGAGCGCCATGAGCGTCGCAGCCGATCCGGCACTCCGGACGATCTGCGCCCCGCGGCCGATCTTCATCTCGACGCTCGAGATGGTCGTTCCGGTCGGGATGTTCTTGATCTTCATCCGGTTTCCCTCGGCGATCGGCGCCGATTCTCCGGAAACGATCTCCTGCCCGACTTTCATACCGGCCGTCGCGACGATGTATCGCTTTTCGCCGTCCTTGTAATTGATAAGCGCGATGAGCGCGGATCGGTTCGGATCCCGCTCAATCTGCGCGATCTTCCCTGGGATATCGAGTTTATCCTGACGGAAATCCACGAGTCGATACATCCGCTTGTGACCACCGCCCTGATGTCGCACGGAAATCTTCCCGTTGCTGCGTCCACCGTTCTTCTTGAGCGGACGAAGCAGCGATTTTTCCGGAACGCTTGCGGAAACCTGATCCGGTTTCACGATGGACATGAACCGGCGTCCGGCTGCGTTCTTCTTGTAGATCTTGATCGCCATAATCGTTTCGGGCTATGCCCCCTTAAACATCGGGATATCTTCCCCCTTCGGCAACGTCACGATCGCTTTCCGCACCGCGGACTTGAAACCGACCGACCTTCCTGAAACCTTTTTCTTTCGGGGGATATTCACGGTCCGAACCTTCTCGACGTGAACACCGTATGCCGCCTCGACCGAACGCTTCACAGCATCCTTCGTCGCATCCTTCGAAATCCGGAATACATATTGATTCTGCGTATTGAGCAGATACGCCTTTTCGGTCACGCGAGCGGAAAGCAATACCCGGTTCGCGAGCGTCGCCGACGGAAGCGAATCTTCCGCTTTCACGATAGCGGCCTTCACGGCCTTCTCCTCTTTTTTCTCGAATAGCGCCATAGGTTTGCCTCGCTTTGAAGGTTATGCTTTCTTTTCCGGAAAACGGGCCGCGAGCATATCAACTGTCTCTTTCGTCACCACGAGATACTCATGGTTCAGGAGATCGTACGCGCTCATGTTCGCCGAGAGGACGTTCGTCGTCTTCTCTATATTCCGACTCATCCGTTCGATATCGCGGTCGGATCCCGAAAAACCGAGAAGGGCTTTCCCCGGACGCACCCCGAGCTTGTCGAGTAATGCGGCGAATTCCCTGGTCTTCTTCGTTTCAAAAGCGAAGGAATCGACGACGCGAAGCTTCTCGGCACGAAGTTTTTCCGACAACGCCACACAAAGCGCCTTCTGCCGCATTTTCCGGTTCGTATCCTTCGAAAAATTCCGATCCTTCGTCGGGCCGAAGGTCACGCCACCTTTCCGCCAGAGCGGACTTCGGACTGCTCCGGCGCGAGCGCGGCCGGTTCCCTTCTGTTTCCACGGTTTCTTTCCGGATCCGGCACGCTCACCGCGGTCTTTCGTGTGCGCGATCGGGCTGCGAAGGTTCGCGGAAACGGCGACGTAGACCTGATGAAGAAGCGTATCGTTGCTCGGCACGCCGAACACGGACTCCGGGAGTTCGATATCCCCCTTCTTTTCACCTTTCGCAGTATAGAGCGGAGTCTTCAACATAATTCTCTGGTTCTCCGATTATTTCCCACCGACCTTCTTCCCCATTCCGCGGATACCCACGATTCCTCCGTTCACGCCCGGAACCGCACCCCGAACGGCTATCAGACCCTTTTCGGCATCGACGGAAATGACACGGAGTCCGCGGATCGTAAAATTATCACCGCCCATCCGTCCGGCCATGCGGCGACCCTTCACGACGTGCTCGGGAAATGTGGCGCCGATGGATCCAGGCTTCCGGATGTCATGCTTCCGGCCATGGCTCGTGGTCTGTCCACCGAATCCATGCCGTTTCACCACGCCCTGGAATCCCTTCGCTTTGGTCACACCCAAGACATCGACGATATCACCGGCTTCGAATATCGCGACCGAGACGACATCCCCGACACCCGCCTTGCCGAGCAGCTCCGTCGCAGTCGTCTCATCCTTACCCTTCGCGGTAACCGGCGGACGGAATTCCTTCTTCACCGTCTTCCGGGATGTCTTTTTCGCCTCCACCTGAACCGCGGCATAGCCGTCCCGCTCGAGCGTTCGGACGAGCGTCACGGTATTCGGCTCACACGCTATGAGCGTCACGTTCTCCGAGGAAATCCCCTCGTGGAGCGTCGTCATGCCGAGTTTTTTTCCGATGAGGAATTTCATACTGTTGCCGAATGATTTCCGATAAACAAAAAGCCGGTTCCCTCTCAGCCAAACCGCCTTTCGCGACTGGCCCGTTCAGTATCCCGGAACCCCGGGACTTTAACGAGTTTTGTGTTGTATACCACGGTACTACATCTTGATCTCCACGTCCACCCCCGTCGGCAGATCCAGGTTCGTCAGGGAGTCGATGGTCTTCGGGGTAGGATTCATGATGTCAATCAGCCGCTTATGCACGCGCATCTCGAACTGATCCCGGGAATTCTTATGCACGAAGGTCGAACGGTTCACGGTGACCTTGTGGATTTCCGTCGGAAGCGGTACCGGACCGACGATGCTCGCGCCGCTACGCTCCGCCGTTTCCACGATCTTCCGAGCAGACTGATCGATCACCTTGTGGTCGTACGCCTTGATCTTCACGCGCATCCGCGTTCCCTCTTCATGATTCGTTTTTTTTGCCATTGCCATTTCCTTGGTGGTTACGGATCTTCATGATACCGGTTCTTTCAGGGAACAGTTGCGGGCAGAAACCTTTCCGCCCGCGCAATTCCCAGAAACGGGAGAGGCTTTACTTTATGATCTTGGTCGTAGCACCGGCGCCGACCGTACGTCCGCCTTCGCGAATCGCGAACCGCAGCCCCTCTTCCATGGCGACCGGAGCGATAAGCTTGACCTTGAGCGTCACAGTGTCGCCAGGCATAACCATTTCCGTCCCTTCCGGAAGCTCCACTTCGCCGGTCACATCGGTCGTCCGGATGTAGAACTGCGGTTTGTAGCCCTTGAAGAACGGAGTATGGCGTCCGCCTTCCTCCTTCGTCAGGATATAGATCTGCCCTTCGAATTCAGTATGCGGGGTGATTGATCCCGGCTTCGCGAGCACCTGACCGCGCTCCACATCCTCCTTCTTGATGCCGCGGATAAGGAGTCCGGCGTTATCACCGGCGACACCCTTGTCGAGCTGCTTGTTGAACATCTCGACGCCGGTGACCACGGTCTTCGCGGTATCCTTGAGGCCGACGATCTCGACTTCCTCGTTGATGTTCACCGTACCGCGTTCGATACGACCGGTAACCACGGTTCCGCGACCCTCGATCGAGAAGATGTCTTCGATCGGCATGAGGAACGGCTTGTCGGTATCGCGAACCGGTTCCGGAATCTTGGCATCAAGAGCGGCGATGAGGTCGAGTACCGGCTTCGCGCCTTCGTCATCAGCTGACTTGGCCTCGAGCGCCTTGAGCGCCGACCCGCGGATGACCGCGGCGTTGTCGCCGTCGAATTCGTATTTCGTGAGCAATTCACGGACCTCCGCCTCGACGAGATCGATGAGTTCCGGATCATCCACCATGTCCACCTTATTGAGGAAGACGACGATTTCCGGGACACCGACCTGGCGCGCGAGAAGGATGTGCTCGCGAGTCTGCGGCATCGGACCGTCCGTAGCGGCTACCACGAGGATGGCGCCGTCCATCTGCGCGGCACCCGTAATCATGTTCTTGATATAGTCGGCGTGTCCTGGGCAGTCGACGTGCGCATAGTGACGGGCGTCGGACTCGTACTCGCAATGCGCTGTCGCGATTGTTATGCCGCGAGCCTTCTCTTCCGGTGCCTTGTCGATCTCATCGATTCCCTTCACCTTCGCGAATCCCTTGAAGGAAAGCACGTTCAGAATGGCCGCCGTAAGGGTGGTCTTGCCGTGATCGACGTGACCGATGGTTCCGACGTTGACATGCGGTTTGGTCCGCTGAAATTGCTCTGCCGCCATATGAGTGCAAACTAACGAATTATTATGTTACACCGAGAGAAATTCTCCCGATTCTCCGGAAACGAAAATTCCGGATTCCTTGAGAGAAAACATCATTTCGAATCCTAACCGAAGCGCTTTCTTTTGTCAACCCCGCTCCGCGAAGCTGCAGGATACCGACGCTATGCCACCCCACCCTTCGCAGCCATACCCTGCCGGTTCTCGATGATCTCGTTCGCCACGTTCGTCGGAACCTCGGCATAATGGCCGAACTCCATCGAATAGCTCGCCCGTCCCTGAGACATGGAACGCAGTTGGGTAGCATATCCAAACATGGACGCGAGCGGAACATCGGCATGGATTTCCTTCACTCGGGCGTTCCCCTCACCGCGATCGTGCATCTCCTTGATCATACCCCGCTTCGCATTGAGATCACCGACGATATCGCCCATGAACTGCTCCGGCGTGATGGAAACCACGTTCATGATCGGCTCGAGGATGACAGGCTTCGCGCGACGTGAAGCCTCCTTGAATCCCATGGATCCGGCGATCTTGAACGCCGCTTCCGACGAGTCGACGTCATGGAATGATCCGTCATAAAGCGTCACCTTCACATCGACCATCGGATACCCAGCGAGCACGCCGGTCTGCATCGCCTCGAACACACCGCGGTCGATCGGCTTGATGAATTCTTGCGGGATGGCGCCACCCTTGATCTCGTCGACGAACTCATACCCCTTGCCCGCTTCGAGCGGCTCCACACGGAGCCAGCAATGGCCGTACTGACCGCGACCGCCGGACTGCCGGATGTACTTCCCTTCGGCCTCCGCCATCTGCCGAATCGTTTCGCGATAGGCGACCTGCGGACGACCGACATTCACCTCGACCTTGAATTCCCGCTTCATGCGATCGACGATGATATCGAGATGCAACTCGCCCATGCCGGAAAGGATCGTCTGTCCGGTTTCCTCGTCCGTGTGGA
>CAYRYX010000011.1:0-18566 GCA_964428755.1 uncultured Bdellovibrionales bacterium
CCGGATCCGGAGAACTCTTTTCCGTGCTCAAGGAGCTTCTCGAAGCGCATGCCGGTGAGCGGCTCTACGGCTTCCAATCGACCAAGTCGGCGAAGGAATGTATCGAGACGCTCGGAACGGAGCGGGTCGTCGCCATAAACAACCTCATCAAGGAGAAGGGAATCATCGTCGAGGCGGTGCTCGGGAAAAGCTTCGCAGAAATGGGCAAGGAATACGGTTCGGAATGGCAAGAGAGCTATGTCGGACGTGCGGCGGCCATCACGGTCGTGCCGGAGGAATTCCTGGATCTCGGGGTCGATATATTCGTGTTCAACCATTCACTTCTTATCTTCCACTGGAAGGAAGCGGCGCTGGTTCAAATTATGCACCCGGAGGTCGTCCGTACGTTCCGAAAGCTGACGCAGGCGTTCGCTCTGCTCGGGCGGAAGGTTGATATAAACGCGCTCGTGACTGAGGCGACGGAGAAGAAAGAATAGGGATGTGGCGCGGAATCCGGCTATTTGGTATGGTGAAGTGGATGAGTTTTTGTTTATTCCTCATTCTTGATTCGTAATTCGTCTTCGGATATGTTCGCGCAATTGTCGGGGAAAATCGTCGCCGTGAAACAGGGGTTCGTGGTGCTCGACGTCTCGGGGGTCGGATACAAGGTGAACGTGTCCGCGTATACGCTTGGCAAGGTCGCGGGTCTCGGTGAGGCGGTATTCCATATTCATACGCACGTCCGCGAGGATCAGCTCGCGCTCTACGGATTCCTCGGGGAGGACGAGCTTGATATGTTCGAGCTCCTCATCTCGATTTCCGGTATCGGTCCCAAGGCAGCGCTTGGGATTCTTTCCATCGCCGACACGGACACGATCAAGATGGCGATCATCAACAAGGACCCGTCGGTCCTGACGCAGGTGTCCGGTGTGGGGAAGAAGACGGCCGAACGGGTCATCATCGAACTCCAGAACAAGGTAACGGCTCCGACCGGAAAGAATGCGGGCAACGTGATGCCGGAACACGAGGCGCTTCAGGCGCTGCTTTCGCTCGGGTATAACGTATCTGAGGGGCGCGAGGCACTTAAGCTTGTGTCCCCCGACGTGAAGGACATCGGCGAGCGCATCCGCGCGGCCTTGAGGCTCCTGGGAAAGAAGTGAGGTTGTGGCAAATGGTCATAGATTGAAGTTGGAAATAGTCGCTTCTCGGACAATCTTGATCTGTGGCTGAGTATGGATTTGTGGAACCTGGATTCCCGCTTTCGCGGGAATGACAATCTAAAAATAGCATGAAAGATTTTCTCCAATCGGAAAACTGGCTACGGTTTCAGGAATCGGCTGGGCACCAAGTCATCCGGATAACGGATGATGGTTTTTCTATCGGCGGAATCGTTCACTCGCTTCCGGCCGCGGGGGAATACCTGTACACCCCTCGATATCCATCTCAGGGAATTTCCAATTTCCAATTTCCAATTTCCAAAATGCTTGCGGAAGCGCGGCGGATCGGGTGCGGATGGGTGCGGATGGAGCCGGGGACGGAAATCGCAAGAGACGAGATCCTTCGCTTCGCTCAGGATGACAAACTTAAAACAGTGAAAGCGCCGCACGACATGCAGCCGCGTGAGACATTCGTCGTCGATATTTCGAAGAGCGAGGAGGAGTTGCTCGCGGAGATGAAATCGAAGACGCGGTACAATGTCCGGCTTGCGGAGAAGCGTGGCGTACGGGTCTTCGCATCACATGACGAGAAATACCGGAAGGTGTTTGTTGATCTTGTAACGGGAACCGCTGACCGGAAGGGAATCGTGCCGCATCCGAGACACTATTATGAAACCATGCTCAATATGCTTCTCGGCGACACCGTGACGCTTTTTGTCGCGGAACACGAGGGCGATATCCTCGGGGTCAATCTCATGATCTTTCATGGTGACATCGCGACGTATCTCCATGGCGGATCGGCGGACGTGAAGCGCGAATACATGGCGCCGTTCCTTCTCCAGTGGGAAGCGATGAAGGAAGCGAAGCGTCGCGGCTGTACTCGATACGATTTCGGGGGCGTTCGGACAGTCAGCCGTCAACCGTCAGCAGTCAACGAAAAACAATCAGCGCCAAATGGATGGGAAGGAATCACGAGGTTCAAAACAGGGTTTTCACCGGCGACTGCGCCGACGGTGTTTCCCGGGTGTTACGACATCGTCCTTTCACCGACGCGGTATTTTGCATACCGGTTCTTCTCCGCCGTCCTCTCCCATGTCGCGGGCATCAGGAAGCTCCTTGGTGTATAATGAGCCTATGCGATATTTCCTCTCGAAACTGTTTCCGCAGTCGATCAAGAATCTGCTCCATCTCGCGGAAGCGATCCTCGCGTCCTGGTATTTCGATCGACCGGCGAGAAAACTGCTTATCATCGGCGTGACGGGGACGAACGGGAAGACGACGACCGCGAACCTCATCGCGCGCATTCTCGAGGAGGATGGGAAAAAAGTCGCGCTCGCCTCGACGATCAACTTCCGTATAGCGGGTGAGGAGTCGATGAATGCGTCGAAATTCACGACGCTTGGCGGATGGAAACTCCAGCGATTTCTCCGGGACGCGGTGCGCGCCGGGTGCACGCACGCCGTGCTCGAAGTGTCGTCGCATGCGCTCGACCAGCGGCGCGTATCTGGCATCGCCTATGAGGTGGCGGTCGTGACGAACGTGACGCGGGAGCACCTCGATTATCATAAGACGATGGAAGCGTACCGTCGCGCGAAGCGGCGGCTCTTCGATGGGGCGAAAAAATCCGTCGTGAATCTCGATATGTGGGAGCCGGAGTTCTTCCTCGAGGGCGCAGAGGAAAAACGGACATATAGCCGGACGGACACCTCCGCCGATTTCTTCGCGGAAGGAATCGAATCGACGCTCAAGGGATCCGGATTTTTCATCGCCGGGGTTCCGTTCTCGATCAGCCTTCCCGGCTTGTTCAATGTCGAGAACGCGCTCGCCGCTATCGGCGCGACGTCTTCGATCGGCGTTCCGCTCCTGACCGCAGCGAAAGCGATCGCGAAGATATCGCTTGTTCCGGGTCGGATGGAGCGGATCCCGAATCATCTCGCCGCGACGATACTCGTGGATTATGCGGTGACGCCGGACTCACTCGAAAAACTCTATGAACTCGTGTCTTCGATGCGGAAAAGGGATGCGAAGATCGTCGCCGTTTTCGGGGCGTGCGGGGAGCGCGATCGCGGGAAGCGTCCCATTATGGGGGAGATCGTCTCGTCGAATGCCGATATCGTCGTCCTGACGAACGAGGATCCGTACCATGAGGATCCCGAACGGATACTCGACGAGATAGAGGTCGGTATCAAAGGAAAAGAAAAGGGCGTGGATCTCTTCCGCATCTTCGATCGGCGCGAAGCGATACGGAAAGCGCTCTTGCTTCTTCGTCCCGACGACATCCTTTTGGTCACCGGCAAAGGCGCCGAAGAAACGATGGCTCTCGGTGATGAACGCATCCCATGGAGCGACCGGAAGGTCATTGCGGAGGAACTGGAAAAGATGACTGAATAAAAAAATCCGGCGACCCGTTTGGGCAGCCGGTTTTTCCTGTACGTGGATTTTTTAGAGCGGAGTCGGTCTCATGAGGGCGAGCCTTCCGGAGGCATCGATGAATGCCTCGATGAGTCTGAGAATATGGGTGTCGTTCAGATTCCGTCCTTGCATTTTGGAAAAGATTTGTTGGGCGGCGTCATTCAGCTCCTCATCCTCCGCATAAGCGATGACTGTGGAAGTGCCGATGTGCCCGACGCCGGTCCTATCGATCAGATACTTCTCCGTGATTTCCCGTGGATTCTCCCTGGCATTCCTCTCCTCGATGAACGCCATGATTCGGCACGTCGTTTCTTCTCCGGCGTCATGACAGACGATCCGTACGATGCGGAGATACTTCAGTCGGATTTCAGACGCTTTCCGGACCACCACCCCCAATTCATTCTCGACGGTCATATTCCCTCCTATCGGCAAAGAACGAAAACAGATTCCGTTGTACTCCATGGAATCTGTTCCGTCAAATTTCACTTGGCGGTGAAACCGCTCCGTGATGTGGCTAGGCGAAGATGGAGATGAGAGCCATCGTCGCGAGGAATCCGACCAAGGCGCCGACGACGACCTCGCTCACGCGATGACCGACGCGTTCCTTGAGATGCGGGAACTTGGTTTCGTCGACGTTCTCCTTCAGTTGGTCGATGAGCATGTTGAGATAGCGCCCCTGATCGCCCAAGTACATGCGGATGCGCGCGGCGTCGTCGATGAGGATGAAGGCGAAGGCGAGCGAGATGGCGAACGCTCCGGAATGGAGACCTTCGTACCAGCCGATCGAGGTCGCGAGCGAGATGGCGAAGGCGGTGTGTGCCGAAGGCATGTGTCCGTGCGTGAACATATACTCCGGTTTCCATCCGTGTTTCAGCGTGAAGATGACGAATTTGAGTGCCTGTGTCCCGATGCCGACGACGATCGGGATGATGACGACGAGATATGGTTCCATATAGTTCATAAAGTTATAAAGTTTATCAGGTTTATAAAGTGAATGAGTTAGAGCTTTTTTATGAAACCGGAAAGCATCTTTGATATTTCAAGCGCAGCACCGGAGAGTTTTGTGAATGCTTCCTGATTTATATACTTTAAATCAGCGGCGGCATAAAGCATTGAACGAACTTCTCCGCATGAGCCTTTTGAGATGAAAAGAAAGTTTTTGAGCTCCTTATTGCTTCTTCGCTCATATCCTTCCGCGATGTTGTTCCCTATTGAAATGACAGCGCGCTGAATCTGATCGCGAAATGCGTAGTCTTTGCAGGACTGGAAAGTGGTGTAAACAACCTTTGCGAATTCTCTAGATTTCTGCCAAACGATGATATCCTCAAATCTTTCGATAGCCATGTTTTCGTACTTTACGAACTTTATGGACTTTAAAAACTTTACAAGCTCTTCCGCCCTTAGTATAGCACCCTTTTTCGGCATAGCGCTCCATGCTACACTGTACCGGTTATCAGTGAGCGAAAAAACATGAAATTCTGGGAGGAGGGACTGAATCCGGAGCAGCGAAAAGCGGTGCTTCAAACCGAGGGACCGGTGCTTATCCTGGCCGGTGCCGGGTCGGGAAAAACGAAGACGCTCACGCATCGGATCGCCTATCTTATCGCCGAAAAAGGCGTGGCTCCGGGAAACATCCTCGCGGTGACCTTCACGAACAAGGCGGCCGGCGAGATGAAGGACCGTATCGGCGCGCTCCTCGCGAAAGCGGCTGAGGGAAGCGCGGAGCCGGTCTCGTTCCACGGGATGCCGGTCGTCGGAACGTTCCACGCGGTCTGCGCACGGATCCTGCGGCGTGATATCGGTGCCATCGGCTACGAGACGAACTTCAATATCCTCGATGCGGACGATCAGGTGAGCATCGTGAAGACGGCGATGAAAGAGCTTGAGATAAATCCGGACCAGATCAAGCCGCGATCGGTCCTTGAGGCGATATCGCGCGCGAAGAGCGATTTCCTTGACGAGGAGGATTATGAGATCCGCGCGGGGAGCTATTACGAGGAGCTCGTCGCGAAGGTGTACAAGCGATACCAGGCGGAACTCAGGAAAACCGGCAGTCTCGACTTCGACGACCTCCTTCGGTTGACGGTGAAACTCTTCAAGACTTCGCCGGAAACACTCGAGCGGTATCAAGACACTTTTCGCTATGTCATGGTCGACGAATACCAGGATACGAACCCGCTGCAGTACCTTCTCGTCCAGTCGCTCGTGAAGAAGCATCGCAACCTCTTCGTCATCGGCGACGACTACCAGTCGATCTATGCGTGGCGTCAGGCGGATATCAAGAACATCCTCGAGTTCGAGCGCGACTATCCGGAAGCGGTCGTCATCATGCTCGAGCGGAACTACCGGTCGACGCAGATCATCCTCGACGCGGCAGGCGGGGTCATCGCGCGGAACAAGAGCCAGCGGGAAAAGAAGCTTTGGACGGAAACGAAGGAAGGAGATCTCATCACCGTCAAATCCATGCGCGACGAGCTCGAGGAGGCGGTGTTCGTCGCCCGGACGATTCGCGATGGGCACGGATCAGGGAAGCGGTTCGGTGATTTCGCCATCCTGTATCGGACGAACGCCCAGTCCCGCGCGCTCGAAGAGGCGCTCCTCCGCGCGTCCATTCCGTACCGTATCGTCGGCGGGCTCAAGTTCTACCAGCGCAAGGAAGTGAAGGACGCCATCGCGTACCTGCGGTTGCTCCAGAATCCCAAGGACACACTCGCGCTCTCACGCGTCATCAACGAGCCGAAGCGGACGATCGGCGACGCGACGCTTGCGAAATGGATGGCGTATGCGGACAGCCGCAATCTGAACCCGCTTGAAGCCGCACAGTTGATGACCGCTTCCGAGAGCGGTATCCCGGAAAAGAAGATCCTTATCATCCGCGCGTTCGCCGCGCTGTTCGAGCCGCTCAAGCTGGAGATGGTGAAGGAAAAAACTTCCATGAAATTCTCGTTCCTCCTCGAGGTGCTCGCGACGGAGTCGGGATACCTTTTGTCACTCCATGACGGGACGAGCGAGGGAGCGGATCGCGAGGACAATGTCCGTGAGCTCTTCGGTGTCGCGAAAAAATACGACGAGTGGCCGCTCGCCGAGGGCGCGCGGATGTTCCTCGAGGAAGTCGCGCTCGCGTCCGACACCGACTCGATCGAGACCGGCGCCGATTCGGTACATCTCATGACGCTTCACAGTGCGAAGGGGCTCGAGTTCCCGATCGTCTTCATCGCAGGCCTTGAGGAGGGGATATTCCCGCACTCGCGGAGCGCGTTTTCGGAGGACGACCTCGAGGAAGAGCGCCGGCTCATGTATGTCGGTCTCACGCGCGCGAAGGAGAAGCTCTATCTTCTTTCCGCCGAGCAGCGCATGATCTTCGGCTCGACGAACGTGAACCCGGCGTCCCGTTTCATCGCCGAAATCCCCGTGCACCTCATCGCCGAGACGATCGAGGAGGAACCCTCGTATCTTTCCGGCTTCGGTATGCGCCGACCGAAAGGACGAAGTGGCGCGTACGCGCGGACCGGAAAACTTTCCGAAGTTTCCGATTTCCAGGCGTCTGTCTCGCGGCTTCCGAAAAAGTCGGAAGGTGTCCCGGTCAAACCAGCCGGCGTCGGCGACCTCCGCCCGGGGGACAACGTGACGCATCCGGACTTCGGCGGCGGTGTCGTTATCTCCATCGTGGGCTCTATCATCTCCGTCGCCTTCAAGAAAGTCGGTGTGAAAAAGATGATGCTCGGCGTCGCACCGCTTTCGAAAGCGTAAACTTTTGCGAAGAGTGTTTGACTTTAAGCGTTTTTTGAAGTATAATAGTAGCATCTTGAAGAAAAGAAACGGGTGGCCCTCTTTGCGGGCGCATCCGTTTTTTTTCGAAATATAAAAAGTAACAAAAAATAATGAAATTCGAATCACAAGGAGGAGCAAGTAGCCAGGGGTCGGGTCGGGAGGAATATCAGGCGGTGTTGGATCAGACGAAAAATGTCCGGAGCGAACTTTCGCACGAAGGGACGAGCGACGATCGAGCCGCGGAACTCGGGGCGAATCTTGGTGAGCTGAAAGCCGAGAAAGACAGGCTCCATGGCGAAGCGTTCGACGAAGCGCTTGCGATGAATGCGGAGCGTGAAGCCGAAGTACTGAATCAGGCGGCAGAAATCGCCATAGCCGCGGAGCCAGCGAAACAGGAGCGCGCCGCCGCCCTTTCCGAGAAGATAAAGAGAGAAGGGACTGAAGCGGAAGAAGTCCTGGCTGAGTTGGAGAGACAGGAATTGATGGATTTGATTGACGACACCCCGGGTCCATACAAGGGAGGCGTGAAAGAGCGAACAATTTCTGAAGTGTCCGCGGCGGAAATAAAGCCGAACAAAACTATTGAAACAAATCCGGAAGAATTACAGCTGTCCTTGGAGGACAAGAAAGTTGATGAAATCATGGAGCTTCCGGTATCCGCTCGGGAGAGATACAACGCAATGTATGATGCCGGACTCGGGAATCATCCCCAGTATCGTGCACTTGAAGAGAGCCTCCGCGCGTCATGGCAAAGGAAGGATTGGGACGAACAACTCTCTCTCAAAAATGATGCCGTAAAAATTGCGGCTGTGGCGACTCCGGCGATTGCAGGGACATTATATGCGGGTGCGGCGATGGCAGGAATCGCTGCGGCGCCGGTTCTTGGTGGCGTGGCGATCGGCGCCGGGGTTCTGGGTGCTGGTGTATGGGCAGCAAAAAAGATAGGAAATTGGTGGTACGACAGAAAAATGGACAAGGCTGACAAAAAAGCCGGGCTCTTCGATGGAAAGGGAAAATTTTGGAAATCAAAGGATGCGAGGCAATAGCACTCATATGAAAAATTACTGTCTTTCATATGCCTTTTGAAACCTTCGGAAGTCAGAAAAAGAAGGATTCTGAGTCGCCTCCGGATCCGAGCAGGAGAAAATTTCTCAAGGCGTTTACAGCCGGGGCTGCGTATGTCGCAGTGAATAACGTCCCAGGAATCAAAGAATTCGTAGAAGAATCCGTCTCCCGGGAAGATATTGCTCGGGAAGCAGCGATGCTGAAAGAGGGACTGGAGCAGCGCTATGGCGTCACCATAGATTTCAGTGCTATCGATGATGAGATTGAATCGGGGTCGGCGCTCTCTCTCATTGAGCAGCGTGACGCTCTTCTCGAGCTTGACCAGTCTCTTTCGATGTATCCGAAAGGATATGTTGGGAATACGAGGCTCAAGGACATCCACGTGGTGAACAATTACACGAGGATGATGAATCCGTTCATCGGAGGACTCACCAATGAAAGAAGGCAGCCGCATCCGGGACGGATGCTTCTGAATCGTGAGCATCTCTTCACGAAATTCACTTTTGAGGAATTTTTTTCCTCAGATGCACCGAAGACATTTCATCATGAACTCTATCACCTGATCGATGATCATAGTGCGCCCGCCAATAGGACAGACTCCTTCAATGCCGAATGGAATTAAAAACATAAACGACTCAGCGGATCCGAGTATTCGCCGGGATCGATGCTCCGCGGTAAGGGGTTCCCGAGCGCTTATGCGATGACATCTCCATCCGAACAACGAGCCGTTATCGCTGAGTTTCTCATGTCCGACTACGCGAAGCTTATGGATATGGCAAAAGACGACCCAGCTCTTATGGGTTCAATAGAAAAGATAAAGGGTGAATTTCTCGAAAAATCGGACGGAATCATGGATGAAACATATTGGAAACTCGTCCAGTCAGGCGACGGCGACTTGATTCGAAAATACGTCGCTGCCAAGGAGATGCTCGCTGCTCGCTAGGAGTATCGATAAGAAAAAAAAACAAACTCCGAGAAGTTTGTTTTTTTATTCCCCGTTTATTGCTCCTTGTCCTTTGGTTTGCGTTTCCCGTGGAATTTCTCGTGGATCTCGCGGAGCCGCTCGTTCGTGACGTGGGTGTAGATCTGGGTCGTGGTGATGGAGGAGTGACCGAGCATCGCCTGGACGCTTCGGATGTCGGCGCCGTTCTGGAGGAGGTCGGTCGCGAAGGAGTGCCGCAGGGTATGCGGGTGGACGTCCTTGATGATGCCGGCCTTCGTGGCGGCGCGTTTCACGATGCGCTGGACGGATCGCTCGGTGATCCGGAGTCCTTTGCTACCGCCGCGTTCTTTCCCCTCGCCTTTTTTCGGGATGGAGACGAAGAGTGCGGGGTCCATGTCGGTGCGTTTCTCGAGGTAGCGCTCGATCGCGTCCCGCGCGTCGTCGGAGAGGAAGACGACCCGGAGCTTCGACCCCTTCCCGCGGACGGAGAATTCGCCCTTTTTCAGGTTCACCTGGTCGCGGTCGAGCGAGGTGAGTTCGGAGACGCGGAGTCCGGCGGAGAAGAGGAGTTCGAGCATGGCGCGGTCGCGTCGCCCGCGGAGGCTGCCGTCGCCGGAAGCGGAGAGAAGTTGCTGGATTTCGTTCCATTCGAGAAAATCGACCTGTCGGTCCGGTGTTTTGCCGATCTCGATCTTCTCGGCCGGAACGCTTCCGATGTCCTCCTTCGAGAGGAACTTGAGAAAGGACCGCAGGACGACGACGTGGAGGTTCTGAGTGCTTTTTTTCAGCGTCTCGCCGCGACCGTTTTCGGCACGGTTCATCCAGATCCGGTAGCTCCTGACCTTTTCGAGGGTGATTTCTTCCGGTCGCGCGATGTTTCCCCAGCCGAAGAACTTGGAAAGCACCCGACCGTAACTCTCGATCGTTTTCGGAGAGCGCGAAAGCTCGATTTCCAGGTGTTCGAGAAACCGGGCGGCAAGTTTCCGGATAGGGGTATCGTTTTTCATAGGTGTTTCGATTCCATTATACACGGGAACGAGAATCCCTGTTTTTCGGTACCAATCGAAATGAGATAATATGCTTTATATAAGCTGAAATATAGTATTACACCTTGACAAAATCATTGACATCTATAGGGGAAGGGGCTATACTCTTCCTTGCGTAAAAATTAGGACGGAGGCCGATGGTTTGGCGGCTTCTTTTTTATTAAAGAAGCGTCCCACCTATAGCCTACCGTCTCGCGAAAGGGATTTTCCCTATAAAACTTCTTCGTATCAAAGCGCTGATTTCCAGAGTTTTGGAAATGGCGACCGACCGGTATGCTGTCTTCGAGACGGCGGTCCATAAGATACAGCGGGAGATACTCGATGCCTTCAAGGGAGGCTTCGGACGGCATTTCGCGGAGCCGTTCCGGAACTACGGCGCGTTCTCGCTCGTGGTATCAAGTGCTCTTCTTGTCTCCATAACGAACGTCACCCAGGAACAGGGCTCCGAGAGTCCGGTTTTCGGTTCGTTCCGAAGCACGGTGTCCGAGACGTCCGAGCAGCCGCGGAAGCGGTTCGCCATGGAGCAGCCGGCGACTGCAAATCTTTCACTGGTGCCGCTTTCGAGTCCGACCACCGCAGTCGATCCGACGGAAAAGGCTCCGGAGGAGGACAATCTCGCTTTCCGGAGCGGTGCGCTTCTTTCGGCGCAGACGGATGCATCCATCGCCAAGGACCCGGAAGAGGAGGGTGGTGTGTCCATCTATACCGTCGTCGACGGCGACACGGTTTCCGGTATCGCCAAGAAACACGGCATCACGATGAACACCATCCTGTGGGCGAACGATCTCGACAACGTCGACTCTATCAAGCCAGGAGATCAGATATTCATTCTGCCGATCGCGGGACTTTCCCATAAGATAGCGAGCGGTGAAACGCTCGACTCCATCGTCTCGAAATACAAGGCCGACCGTGACAAGGTCATCGCGTTCAATGAGCTTCCGGCAAACGGCGAAATCAAGGTCGGCGAGACCATTGTCATTCCGGACGGATACAAGGAGGTGCCGAAACCCACGCCGACCGAGACCGGTATCGCCCGTCGCGAATACGCGTCCTCGTCCTCGGCTGGGAGTATCACCGACGTGTCCGGCGTCGGGAAGAAACTCGAGGGTAAAGCGGGGACCGGGCACAAGTTCCCGTACGGATACTGCACCTGGTATGTCGCGCAGAAACGCTATGTCCCGTGGGGCGGCAATGCCGGTACCTGGCTCTATCATGCCCGCGCGATGGGGTACAAGACCGGAAAGACCCCGGCGAAAGGATCCATCGTCGTGACGACCGACAACGCCTATTATGGTCACGTCGCGCTCGTCGAGAGCGTCGGAAACGGGACGATCACCGTGTCTGAGATGAACTACCGCGGCTGGGGCAAGGTGAACAAGCGCGTCGTCGCGACGAACAGTCGGGTGATAAAAGGATACATATACTAAGACAATTTCTAAATCCCAATTTCTAATTTCAAAATGGGAACGGAGGGGGGGTGGGATTGATAGAAAAGAGCGGCGGAAACGCCGCTTTTTCGTGACCAGATAACCGTTGACAGTTTCACGCGGTCGTTAGATTCAGTTGACGGTATTTTCTTGTGGGAAAAGAAAAAAATTTCTTGACAGATATTCGCTGCGTGATATAGTTTTTTTGCGCATTTTCGCGCTTAATCGCAGTATTTTTACAAAGGAGTGATTCCAATGGAATCCAATCTGTTACGTTGGGGCGCGGCAATCGGCGCTTTTTCTCGCATGGTTCACTACCGTGCCGTCCTGGGGAATACCGACCGATACTTCGATCGTCTCCGGATCGTGAACGAAGCGCTTGGTCCGCACTGGGTTTTCCGCCTTGCTGACGCCGTCGGTCTCGAGACGATACAGGAAAACCGACCGTCGTGGTATGCCTTCTATGTCGAGGACATTGATCGGCTTCATTGCCCGCTTGATCCGGGTGCTCCTGAAACCGAGGCGTATCTCGGTCGGGCTTATTCGGATATGGACATGGCTTTCTCTGCCGGCATGGGGTTCGACGGCTATCGCCTCGCGCTTCAGACGAAACGGAAAGTCGATTTCGGCTCCAAGGAACTCGAGTTCGATAATCGTTACCGTTTCGCTCCGTCGGTGGAGTTGAAAGGCATACTCGACAAATACGACGAGCAGCACTTTATTCCGAAGCAGGATTACTACGCCGCGTATGCCGATGCCCTGAAGCCGCTTTTTGACTCCATCGACAGCATCGCGTCGGGGCAGCCTGATCCGCTTCTGATCGAGAGGACTGCCGCCGGGTGTCTTGTCCTGCTCTGTGGTGGTCATCGGGGCTGTTCGAAGCACGTGAGCCACGAGGAGGAATTCCAGGCGCAGATGGAAAGCATGATCATCTTCAATCATGCGCGCAACATTCTCATCGGAAGCGTCCCGCTTCGCGAAGCCAGGCATCCGTCGATCCGAATCGCCGCTTAGCGGGCGTTCTTGGTGCCCGACTGATTGGCATAATTCCGCCGTATCATAGCGTGCCAACTCTCAAAGCCGGCTTCTTCATAGAAGCCGGCTAATTCTTTATCACAGACAAGATCGACCATGTACAGATGACCAAGTTGTCCGACCATTTTTTCAACCAACGCATGTCCGATGCCGCGCTCGCGATAATTCCGATCCACCTCAAGAAAGGGGATGTAGGCGCTCAATACGCCATCGGAAAGGGCGGTGATGTATCCTGCGAGTCGTTTCTTTTCCGGATCTATGGCGAGCACCACGTATGTCGCGTTTTCGATGCTTGCGCGCAGGACATCCTCACCCGGCCTTTCCGGCCACTCTTCGAAGAAATTCGAAATGTCAAGTCCTATCAGGTCGGACTTATCGATCGAATACGTTATCATTGAGTTGATTTCGAGAATTATGAGATGTTGAACAGGCTCTGAGCCCCATCAGCTTTTTGAAACCGTATCCGGTTCACTTCCTCAAGAATCTCCAAGGAAAGCTTCACGGATGGATTCCCTGTGTTTTTCAGAAAGAGTTTCTTCTTGTACTTCTCATGCAGAGGTCGGAGGAATTCGTCACCCCAAGAAGGGGAGAACGTCGTGACACCGCCGAAGTCAACCTCAATCTTTTCCGGATCCGTATGTTCGGATAATGTCGGAGCGAAGGCCGAGAGAGCCTCTCTCCCGGATTGGCGTGAGGTGAGGATCGTACCGAATTTGCTCAGTTCAATTTTCATAGCGTTCAATTTTCAAAGGTTATATAGGCGAAGCATCCGCTGATAGGGGTTTCCGTCTCCTGGATTTCCAAAGAGGCGTTTCTTTTCGAGATCGATACGGTGGCGTCACCGCTTTGAAAAAAGATATCCATATGCGCCAATGGGACGACCCTCCGTACGAACTTCAATCCATTTCCCCGTTCTTCCGGAGCTCTTCCTGAAATGATTTCCGTGAAAGCGGTTCGGAGAGCTTCCCGGTCGTTTTTCAATGCGGGCTTCACTCTCTTCAAAGTCTTGAGTATCCCTTGTCCTTTGTCGGCCAAGACTATCTGTCCCTTGGCGGGGTCGTAGCCGAAAAATATCCCAGGAACATCCGGCCAGTTCCCGATGTTGTGATCGAAAGAATTGTTCCCGATCTCGCTCGTCGCCGCGACGATGAGAGAAAACGGTTCGGCGAGATTCGGATTCAGTCGCAAATCATGTTCAAGCTTCCCGGTTCTCGCTTGGAAGACGGCGCTATTGGCACAATAGAAATCTGTCGGGGGCACCGTCCCGGGCGGGGCGTTGAGCCAATCGAGCGCTCTGCCGTGGAGCGAATCCTCCAAAAAAATTCGAAGTTTTTTCAAGGAGAAAAGCCTCCTGCCGCCGGGGGTTCTGATGGAAGTCAATTTTCCTTTTTTGTCCCAACTCCGAAGAGTGGTCGGCGTGACACCGAGCAGTCTCGCCGCCTTCCCGGTGGGAAGAAATTCCTGATCCATAGAGAAAGTATCCCGAATAAATTTATGCTTCCAGTATACATAAATATATAAAATTTGTCAATATATATAAAAATGTATAAATAAAATCATAACGTATAATCTTCTGAATTTGACAGAAGAATCGGATTATGGTAGTAAGGAAGGCTCCACGAAAGGGGAGCAGGTCGGGCTCGCGCCCTTCCTTTTCCTTAACAAATCCACAACCCGTCATTGCGAGCGAAGGCGAAGCAATCCAGATCCTGGCAAACAGGAAAATTCTGGATCGCGGGATCGCGATGACATTCTCTCCCATTTTTCCTCAAAGGAGGATGTCATGAAAACCCTGTTTAAAACCGTACTCGCGACTCTTGTCGCTCTGTTTCTGTCCATCCCGCTCTCCGGTTGCTTTGAAGAGGGCACTAAGACCGCCTCGCAAGGCAGTGATGTTGGTTCATCTATATTCCAATCCAAAAAGGAGGGTGTCCCGGATAGCAGGGGCATTGCTGTATTTCGTCTCCCGAAGGGGGTGGTGGAAATCGGTGCTACGTATGAGTCTTTAGTTGAGGCCAATAAATTCTCCCAACAATTCAAGGAAAAAATTGCTGCAGCAGGGATTAAAGTGAAATCGTTGGATCAACTTGGATCAGATGTGGTGGTTACCATCGAGGTTCTCAAGGAGGACACTACTGTCGAGCTTGACGTGACGGGTATTGTGCGCCTAACGCCGTACAAGAGAAGTGGTTTGGCGTTTCGGTGGGTTGCCATCGAAGGATTTGTCTGATTGACGATTTGTGCAAATCTTTTCAAAATATTTCACATGGTTGGCGCGGCGTCCAAATTTTATAGCCCCATCTTTTTTGGGGCTTTTCTTTTTTTGTGTTATAGTTCCACACATATGATGTTTAAGAAGCCGACTCCGGTTTTATGAGGGTAACCGTCGAACACGAAGGCTTTCAAAAAAGAAAAGAAGAGATATCATTTTTTCAGTATTTCCCGGCTTTTTCGTTTGCGCTACTGAAGGATTTTTTCGGACTTGTTCTTTTTTGGCTCCCGGGTGGTGACATACTGCTTTCGCTTTGTTTCGGACCGATCATCTTTATTCTTCTCTTCGTGTTTGCCGGGGGAACAGGAGGAAAGAAGCTGGCGGTGAAGGTACTGCTGCGCGCGGGAATCGTTCTGGCGGCGTCTGTCTTCGACGCCATCCCATTTATCGGATTGCTTCCGCTAGAAGCGCTTTCGATTGTTTTGGTTTACAAACTTGAAAAGGCATTTGCGAAGATAGACGAGAAGCTTGGAGTAGAACAGGGACGTACCTCGGATGCCGTGTTCTCCTTCGTTAAACGCGTTAGCTAGTATTGACTCATTTCGCGGATATGTTTCGAGAAAAAAGAAAAAAAAAATACAGCATCATCGTTTTCTTTTGTGTCATTTTCCTCTTAACGGGAGCTTTTGCACCTTTTCCTGCTACTGCTGGAAGTTGGTCTGATTTTGTTAGTGGAGCTCTTAATTTTGCCGCTTCCCCTTTTCTGCTTGCTATAAATCTTTTCCTATACGCAATTCTGACTGCTCTTGGTTGGATGTTGAGCGTTGCCGTTACAACACTTGAATGGGCGGTGAATCCGGTGAGCGTCAAGGCGATGTTCGATCTCCCGGTCATCTATACGCTCTGGCAGATGATCCGGGACTTTTTCAACCTTTTCTTCATTCTCACGCTCCTCTTTATCGCGTTTGCGACAATATTTCAGATCGATTCCTTCAATTATAAAAAGACGCTCGGGAAGCTCCTCCTTATGGCGCTTCTCGTTAACTTCAGCTTCCCGATATCACGGTTTATCATCGATACAGCCAATGTTCCCATGTACTTCTTCATGGAAAGCATGTTTGCTGACCCCTCGGATAAGTCAATTAAAAAGGTTGTGGAGGTTTCGCTTTCGGCATCGCAGATTAAAGAAATTCTTCTTCCAAAAACAACGTTGAAACAGCAATTTTTTGAAGGGAGCACAATAACACTCAATCTTGTGATCGCGATTGTCTTTTCGTTCATTTTCTTTTCATCACTTCTTTCCCTTTCCATCGCGTTCGCTATCCGGAATATCGTTCTTCTTATTCTGGTTATCTTTTCCGCGGTCGGATTTGCGGGAATGGTAATCCCCGGGTTCCGAAAAACGGCGTCGATGTGGTGGGATAAGCTTTTGAAAAACGCCTTTTTTGGACCGGCGGCGATGCTTATGCTGCTTATTTCGGTGAAGGTCATGGAGAACCTTAATGCTGGTGGAACTGGGAGTATAAAAGATCAGATTAACTCAGGAACGCTACAGCTTGGTGCAGCTGATTTATCGAGATCGGTCGCTGCCGGTTCAATCGTTATCATTCCAATCATTCTGATATGGATGGCTATGGGTGTCGGGCAATACATCGGCGCTGAGGGAGCGGGTATGGCGAGGAATTGGGCGATGAAGACCTCCTTGTTCGTCACCGGAGCCGCTGCAATGAGACGACGCTACGATTCGTTCCGTGGCGAGATGAAGAAACGGAGCGATGACAAGTATGCGAAAAATAATATCGGCACAAAACTTGGCACAAGGGCCAACGACAGACTTGACCAGATTTCCGCCTCGCGCGTCGGCGGGCGGTTCGAGACCGCGACGGCTCGGCAGGCGCGCGAGAGACTATATAACAGCCAGAATGCGCGCGTTGATGCCGCGGCAAAAGAGCATGGCGTCAGTGCGACGCGCACCACGGCCGACCTTCGTGCCATACAGCAACAGCATGGGGCAAGGGATGCGAACGTGAACGCTGCCGTCATACGCGAACTTACGAATAGAGGCGAAGCGACGCGCGAAGATCTCGAGGCGGTGCGCACGAATTTCCAGGATATCGGAGGGGTTCAGAATACCGTTGCGAGAGCCGTCGAGCAGAGTATGCTCAAATATGATCCGCAAGCCGTGCATACAAGGAACGGTCAGCTTGATGAAGCCGGGCTTCGCGCCGATGTCCGGGCGAACGGACTGCGGAGCGCCACTCTTTCGACGGATGCAGTTGCTAATTCCGCCGATTACTTCCGCATAGCCGCCGAGGAGGGTCGCCTGACACCGCAGAACAGAGAGGCGATCCGCGCCCGTGGAGATGAGTTCCGCGACGCGGTGACCAATACATTAGACGCGACGATAGATCAATTCGAGGAGAACCTTGTAAACCAGCAGGGCCCATTGCAACCGGACCAGCAGCGAAGACAGGATACAGCCCGTCGGAACCTCCATAGTTCGTTCTACGCTCAGACCGGGCGTTTCCATGATGTGACAGCATCCGATCAGGTGAGTCATATGAGAGCAGAGGTATTCAGTCGGGCCAACGGTGACATTATGCGCAGATCGCAGGGTCAATCGATCGACGATTATGCGGATGAAATCGCGGACAATATGCCGCCGGGACGCGTCGTCGATATCATTCAGAGAATGTTTGAGGAAAACCCTGAACAGGCGAGGAACCTGATCGGGAGACTGCGAACCACGGCCGGTACCCAGGGAAATGCCAACGCGGATGCTGTCCGAAATATGGTCGATCGACAGAATGGACACAATGCGATCCGTCACTTGGATTGAGTGGTGAAATAAGAGACTTCGTATGCCAGAGAATTTTTTCGAGAAAGCGCAAAAACTCCCGACGCCGATAAAGGCGTTGTTGTTCAGTAATGACTCAGATTCCTTCATAAAGGAGTCCGGGTTTCTCTATGGGCTTACCAAAGATAAAATTTCACTCATTTCCGATCCTGTCGGACTTATTTTCGTTGGAGATTTCGCGTTGAAAGATTATCCGTCCGATATAGCTGCGAAGGCGGGGGTTGATGAGGCGACCGCGTGTGGGATCGCGTTCGAGGTGAACAAGCGGATATTCTTGAAATTCCCGGAACACTTCAAGGACGCGGAGGCCCTGCAACGTGATTGGGAAAAGAAAAAGAAGCCGCCGGTCATGAATGACGAGGAAGCGAAGAAAAAAGTCTTCGAACTCGAGCCGTGGCTTCTGGAAAAAGACGAAGAGGAAGTCGCGGCGGCAGAGGCGGCGAAGGCCGCCGGACCAGCAAGTGACAAACTCTCGCTTCTTGCGGCGCTCGGGAAATATGCGCGGCTTGGGGAGCAGGCGATCACTTCCTCGAAACTTTCACTCAAGGGGAATCCGGAACCGGTTCGGGGTAACCTCGTCAACTGGCTCAAGGTGTACCGCGACGAGCTCGGGGTCGGGTATCACGATCCGGTCCTGCGGGCGAAGTTTCTCTTCAATTCAC
>CAYRYX010000012.1:0-18430 GCA_964428755.1 uncultured Bdellovibrionales bacterium
TGCCGAGCCTCGGAGTGGGTTATGAGATCGGGAGGGCGGAAAGGGAAATCCCGATTCTCTGCCTCTACCGGAATCGCGAAGGGCACCGCATATCGGCGATGATCACCGGAAACGAAAAGATCCGCCTGGAACGATACGCGACCCTTGAAGATATCCCTGCGCTCCTCGAAAATTTTTTTGGAAAGGAAAGCGAGCATCTTTTATGACGGAAGTGCGCACATCACCGACGGAACCCTTATCTTGGTTGCCAAAGACAATGGCAATCGTTTTCGGGCTTCTGGCATTCCGTTTCTGGATTGGAGACTTCATGCTGCACGGTTCTTTGCGCCAGGCAGGCATCCTTGCAGTTCTTTGGCTTCCCGCACTCCTCCTGCTTCTTTGGGCTGTCTTTCTGTGGGATAAGAAAGGGTGGGGCGCTGATCGGATCCGATCAGTCGTCCGTCGGATATTTTTTGTGCTTGTGTGGCTCGGGATTTTTCTGGCGATTCTTACGATGCATGGTGACATCGGCAATTTGTCGGGTTCGGTTTTCGGAAATGGTTGGTATACCGGGATTCTTGAATTTTACGTCGCATTCGTGCTTCCGGTGATGACAATCCTCTTGCCCGTGTACGTTCTGGACTTCTGGAAGAGGAGAGGTGAATCGGGTGTGATTTTCTTTTGGATCACCTTTATCGGATTTTTGTTTTCCTCCGTCGCGATCAGTTCTATCGGCGATGATTTTCTTCGGTCACAAAATGATCCGTGCTACGAAGTCGTCGAAGGGAAGTCGGATATCTATCATCTCAAGGGCGATCGGGTATGCGTGATGTACTACGAGACAGCACTTGGTGCGAGCTACTTCAAGACACTCGATGGCGCCGATCTCACATCCTTCGAAGAGGTGGGCTATTCCTATGCCAAGGACGGTCGCCATGTATATCGTGGCGAGGAGGTCGTCGACGAGCTGGACCCTCAGACGTTCCGGCATCTTGGAAACGGATATTATGTCGACAAGGGTCACGTCTTCTGCGCGTCGGGGGAGATTGTCGGCGCGGACCCGCTAACATTCACCGTGCTACCCGGAAATTATTACACCAAAGATGGTAGTCGGGCGTATTATTCCGGGGAAGTGCTGGAGGGAGTCGATGTACCGACCTTTCAGTCGGTCAAAGACATCGAGTACGCGTGGGACATGAATCACGTCTATTATGCCGATCGCGTGATACCGGGAGCAGACCCGAAATCATTTCATTTTTTGGAACCGATTTCGTTTTATGCCTATACGTACGATGCGGATCAGGTGTTCGCGCATGACACATGGCTCCAGAATCTCGATGCGACGGATTTCCGTCGGGTCGGAAGCTCGGAATACCTTCGGGATGATGATTCGTTGTATTATATGGATAGTGAGGTGATCGGCGTCGACATCGATTCATTCCAAACAGCTCCTATCTATAAAAAATCAGCGGATAGAACGTGGTCGTTTTCACGGAGCGATTGCGGAACCGATGGGAAAGTGGTCGTCTGCTATGGGAAGATTCTCGAGGGAGAAGATCCGAACTCGTATTTTTTGATGACCGATGAAGAAAAGAAACACATAGAAAAGATCCCTCTGGAATGGTAGCTCATGTGAATGGAATGAAAATATGAAATTCCGGATATGGCACGCGTTTGTTCTCGTTATCGCAGCTATCGCATTGATCACGATGGCGTATCTGCGTTTTTTCCATGCGATCGAACCGCAACCCGAGGCATCCATACAAAATCCTCCTATCGAATATAGGACGATCAATGTTTATACCGGAGACGTCGTCTCATCCGCCGATCGGAAAGTGGATTCCGCCGGCAGTCATGAGAAACAACCGGGAAGGGTCTATCCGATCACCGATGGGAAGACATATCGTATTCTTCCGGGGAGAAAGTATGTTTGTGAAGACAGATATTGGGCTGATTCGCGTTACGTTGAATCACTTGAGGTGAAGCTTGATGGAAAGTGGAAAGAAGTGTATCGGACCGAGGATGCGGGTGATGGACGCTGCGGGCAATCATTGGTTATCAGTGATAAGAGTATCACTTTTTCGCCTCTGAAGGATTATGTCAAATTCTTTTTGGCGGGATGGGAATGGGGCGATACGCTTCTCGTGAATGTACGCACGAAAGAGAATGCCCTGGAAAAAGACGCGAACCCGAGGAAGATTTTATGGTCCAAGGACGGGCGCAGTTATGCCTTCATAAGCATTCAGGAAGTCTTCGGGGGCACAGGGAGGGATGGAGTGTGGGCATCCGGCTACAAGCAGCCGGATTCACCAGCTTTTATATTCGATGCCGTAAGTAAGATGGATGTTCCGAAGGATAGAGGATTTTGGCAGCTTTATGTGATCGATGATCTCAAGTTCACCGATAATAGGACGATTGAATTTTCCATTTTTGATGCGGATGAGTCGGATAGTGGAAAGCATTTCGGCGAAGTAGCACGATATCGCTATGACCTTAAGAATAAGAGATTGGAAGAGCTTTTCAGAAAATAGATAAGAGGGAAAGGTATTAAATTCTTGAATTATATATTCGATAAAACAATTGAGAAAATAAGAGTATGAAGAAGCAGCAGCCAAAGCAGCAGATCCAGATCAAGGCGGACGATGCGATGCTCAGAGGGGCGTACGCCAACACGACGAACATCTTCCATACGAAAGAGGAGTTCCTGCTCGATTTCATGAACATCTTCCCACCAACCGGGACACTCAACGCGCGAATCATCCTCTCGCCGGGACACTTCAAGCGTATGGTCGCCGCGATGATGGAGAATCTCAAGAAATACGAGGATCAATTCGGCTCCGTTGAAGCATCTGAAGCTCCATCGAATCCGATCGGGTTCCAAGATAGGTAGGAAAACACCTCGCCTTGGCGTATGCTTCTCGACATCAAACTCGGACTCGTCTGGGCGCTCCTCGTCGGCGCCATCTTCGGGGAGCCGTTCACTCTTTGGTGGTTTCTTGCCGGGGCGGCGTTCGCGCTTCTTCCGGATATCGACGCGCTCATCGAACTCTCCATGAGCGGCACCATAAGCGGCAAGACAGCAGGAGCCCATCGGACGCTTCTCCACCAACCGCTCCTGTATGTCCCGGTGGTGGTGGTCGTCTGGGTGTTTGCCGGGTCCGCGTGGGGGATTCTCCTCATGCTCGGCATTGCGGGGCATTTCGCCCACGATCTCGTCGGCATGGGGTATGGTGTGCGGCTTTTCTGGCCGTTCTCGAAACGATGGTACAAGTGCTTCTCGTCCAAGGACGGGGAAATCCATTATGATCGCAGGCACCTCGCCGTATCCTGGAGCGATGAAGAGATGCACGCATTGCTCGATCGGCGGGGGAACGACACCTGGCTCCGCGATCACATGACCTACCACTGGCGTCACCGCTGGGCTATCCTTGGCCGGCTCGTCGTCACGGTTGCGGTCGCCGCCGTACTTGTATGGATTGCTTCCGAGATGAGAAGATAAAGAGCAGAAAAGGGGTCAAGTACCTTTTTCGAAGAAAACTGATATACTCGGAGCATAAAAATTCATAAGTATCACGTAACCCTATGGACAAGATATTCAAGAATCCCTATCTCAACAGCGTGTATGCCGAAACGTATATCGTCATCGTGGCGTCGGTGATTCATTTCATCGGCGAGCCGAACACGCCAGATACCTTTTTCGATCCCATCGCCGCCCTGTCGCTCCTCGTGCTTTCCGCGGCGATCATGGGATACCTCTTCGTGGGCGTTCCGATTCAGCTTTATCTGGATGGGGAAAAGAAACAAGCCGTCGCCTTCTTCATGCGGACCATCCTCGGCTTCGCCACAATAACCGTCATCGCCTTTATCATCGTATCCTTCGTGCCGAGATGATCTTCCCTATAGCCGTCCGGTAAATTCATGTCATCACTACCCATGTCCGAAAGACGAAATGTCAAGCGGATCATCGAAGGAAGGGAATCCATGGATGGAGCCGGGGTTCGGCTGACCAGGGTGTTCGGGCATGCGGACGTGCGTGATTTCGATCCGTTTCTCATGCTCGACGCGTTCGATTCGACGGACCCCGACGAGTACGTGCGCGGGTTTCCGTGGCATCCGCACCGGGGGATCGAAACTATCACCTATCTCATCGAAGGCGACATCGAACACGGCGACAGTCTCGGCAACAAGGGGAGCATCCGTGACGGTGACTGCCAGTGGATGACCGCCGGATCCGGTATCATCCATCAGGAGATGCCCCAGCCGACCAAGCGTCTATTCGGAGCCCAGCTCTGGCTCAATCTTCCTGCCGAAGACAAGATGACCGTGCCCCGATACGGCGATATCCATTCGGAAGATATCCCGGAGGTGGAGCACGACGGCGCGCGGGTCCGCGTCATCGCCGGAGCGTACAGCGATACGCGCGGCGCGTTCGAGGGTGCCCATGTCAAGGCGACGTATCTTGACGTGGAAATACTTCCGGGACACGAATGGTCGATCGCGACGGAGCGAGACGCGACGGTCTTCGCTTACATCCTCCGTGGCGAGGGACGTTTCGATGGGAAAGGGGAATCGGTTCCGGAAAAACGCGCGATACTCTTCGGCGACGGAGACACAGTGATGATACGGGCGCTTTCAAGCGGTGTACGCTTCCTGTTTCTTGTGGCGCAACCCCTCAAAGAGCCTATCGCCTGGGGAGGACCGATCGTCATGAATACGCAGGATGAACTCGATTCGGCCTTCGGCGAGATCGATATCGGAACGTTCATCAAGCATTGAAGAAACGCGGCTGCTGTGAACAAGAAATGAGTAAAAACAATATGGATATACACCCACGCGTAGCGCTTGCGGTAAAGACGGTAGCCATCATACTGACGGTATTCCTTGTTCTGTTGGCGATTTCCTTGGCCGGACTCGTTTCCGGTTGGATCGTTCCATAAAGGGTCGGAACCGAAAGCGAAAAGAAAAAACGGCGGGTCGTTCGACTCCGCCGTTTTCCGTTCCTTGCCTTGGCTTTCGAAGGAACGTTATCTGACAATCAGTCTGATGATATCCGCCCCGAGCGAGCCGATTACCAGTACTCCGGTAAGGAAAGCACCGAGATATTTCGTGAATCTGGCAAGGCCTCCGGGTATGTGCGCCTCAGCTATCGCCTGGATTATTTGTCCGCCATCCAACGGCCAGAATGGCAGAAGGTTGGTGACTCCGATGCCAAATGAGATAAACGCTCCGAACAGCAGTGTGTTCACGAGATCTGTACTCATATCAGCGGTAATTTTCCCAAGCAAGACCGGACCTCCCATGGCATTAGCGAATTCCGTCATGGGCGCATTGAAAATCCACTTCGCCAGGAGGATGATCGCGACCATGGAAATGATCGGGAAAATCCATTGGGATATCTGCCTCGAGAAGACGACAAGGAGGAAGCACGCGCCACTTGCGGCCACTATGATCAGAATTCCCTTTAACGGATCCGGCGTTATGCCGGGAAACTGCCCCGGAAGGAGGAATATCAGGGCAACCAAAACGGTCCAGATAACCATGATGAATACCAGATTCCCGATGACGCCGGCTCCGTAGATATGGCACCGCTGGGACAACGTAAGGCGTTCCTCGAAGGCGATATCCCGAGCAAGCACGTATGCACCGATGAGCGCCAGCGTGAACACGAGACGGAACCGCTCCCCGAACAGACGCTTCAGGAATTCGGACTCGATTTCTATCCGTGGACCGAAAGGAAGACCGATACCAAGCTCCGAGACCACAATCCCATGCCTTCTCATAGCCAACGCGTGACCCGCCTCGTGGAAAAGAATCGCCAAAACGATCAGGAATACACCTAGCGAAACATACATTTTCCGTTCCTCCATGAAAAACGATATGAAACCGACAAAAGCAGATGTCGGGAGTTGTAAAAGAATCGCATCATCCTACAGCTGATTCTTAAGTTTGTCAATGTACAAGTACAAAAAAACGGAAATTCAGGGAAGAAAAATAGGGATAAAAGGTACTAATAACGTAAGAACGATAGTCTTAACAACCTAAATGCGTCGCATATGGACAAGGTAAAGATCGAAAACCACAGCTTCACTGGGTTCTCGTGGTTTGCTGGGTGGCTCTTCACGATCGGATTTCTTCAGCTTACTTTCTGGAAAGGCGTCCTCGCCGCCATTCTTTGGCCGTACTTCCTCGGACAGTACCTATCCGCAACCCTCACCAATTAGCTGGTGTGCCGGAATCGATCTTCTCAACAAGAAAAAAGGAGTCGCGTTGCGGCTCCTTTTGAATGCTCCGGAAAGGCGCGTTCCCGCTTTACCGTTTTTCCGCCTTCGAAAGTCCGGAAATGGCCATGCCGCCGAGCAGGAGAAATATCATGCCGCTCGCAAGCAGTGCCAGGGAGAGCGAATACTCGTCACGCATCCACCCGATGACCGGGCCGATTATGGAGAACAGCACCCGCCCGACCAGGTTCTTCACCGACAGGATGGTCGCGCGGATATCCGAACCGACCAGTCCGTTGATGTAGTCGGAGAGAACCGGATTATGAACACCCCGCGTGACATAGAAGAGCGCGATTCCCACAGCCCCGAAAAGCGTCCCTGAAAGCCCGAGGATGGCATATCCGAACGCCGGCATGCCGATGAGCATGAGAAGCGCGTTCCGTTTTCCAAGGAAAGCCTCGATGCTATGCGCATGCCATGAGAAGAACGCTCCGATAGACATGAGCACCGCCCAAACGACTCCGAAATATCCGATCGGTAGTTCGGCCTCCTTGAGATATGGCTGAATGAGCCAGACCATCGTAAGCGTCGATGCACCGACGACGGAGGAATACAAACTGAGCCACTTGATTTCGGCGTGGTCGTGAAGCGCGTACCTGACGAGACTGAGCATGTCCGCGATCGGATTTCCCCTGACGGTCAGCTGCTTACGATCCGGTTCGAAGAGCGAAAGAGCGATCGGAACGACGAGCCACATGACGACCGCTTCGCAGTACATGGGAAACCGCAGGCTGATGATGGCGATGACACCGCCAAGCACGCTCGCGACTCCCTCGGACATCATGCCGAGACTTCCGTTCCTACCTTCGATCTTCTTGTATTCCGGAGCGCGGTGAAGTTCTTCGAGCGAGTCGTAGAGCAACGCCGAATCCGAGCCGGAAATGAAGCTGACTCCGAATCCGATCAGTATCTCGGCGCAGAGGAACCCGAAGAACCCATAACTGACGGAATAAACGGTGTACCCGAGAGCCGTCAACAGACTTCCGATGACGATCGAATTCCGCCGTCCGAACCGATCGGAAAGATACCCGCTCGGAATCTCGAGGGCTATGACAGCGACCGAGAAGAGGGATTGCAAGAGAAAGACCTCGCGCATCGAAAGTCCGTTGTCCTGAAAAAAGAGGACGATCACCGGCATGATGATCATGAATCCGCGCATCACCCTGATCGTGGTGATTTTCCAAAGATTACCCGACAGTCGTTTCGCACACATGGCGTTTCCTTTCCGGAAAAAATGTTGTAAAAGTGCGGACTGAACGAAAAACCCGGCTTCCGTTCAGCCGGGCGTATCCGAGAAAGGATGATGGATATCGTTTAGAAGAGGGTGAGTCTTATGTCCGATACGCGCCGCTGAACGGGAGATGCTCCGGAGATGACCGGAGACGCGAGAAAAGAGTCGCCATGATTGGCGGTCTTCATCCCGATATTCAGCTGGTACGCGTATATTCTCATAATCGTATTCTGTGCTTATCTTTTAACATGAAATACAGACCTTGTCAATATCACGTAATCGAGGGGCATAGGAAGCGCTTGCCGGAGAGTTACGTAACCGGTTACGTAAATCCGAACGTACTCCCGATATGATTTAAGCAAAAAGAAAACGGCGGGTCGTTCGACTCCGCCGCCTAGTTCCCTGAATTCGACGTCTTTCCGAACCTGTAGGGCAGTTCCTGCCGGCTGAAAGTATCTTCGCCTCCCGATTCCTCGCCGAGCATCACCCATTCGTCGTTCCGTCTCGACCCGCTCAAAAGAGGTGAGACACCGAACCGGAAGTGCTTACCCGGAAAGAGTATCATGCTCTCAAGCTCGAGTTTCGGTTTTTCACCCCGGGTCGCACGACTGATCCGGACGACCCGAAGATCATCAAGCATCCTGCCGTCATAGAAGCACACGACACACATGCCGATGCTGAAATCATCGATACTGGTAATGAATTCCATCATCGCCTCCTTGAGAAAGTACTTGCGACGATGATACCGTCGCGCGGCCGCGCTGTCAATCGGCAACCGATTCCGAACATGAAAAAAAGCGGAATCCGATGGATTCCGCCGACGATGCCGTCAAGCCCGACTATATTCGCGGGTATACCACTCATGGTCCGGATGACGATCATCGATCGTTCTACCGATCGTCACAGCCGCTTCGCGGATGCGGGCGAATACCGCTCTCGCCGCATCCGGATCGGTGATATGGATATGCCCATACGACCATTTTGCGCCGGCTTCCTCGATGATCTCCGCGTAACCGAACATCGGACCGAGACCGCCTTCGGCGTACACGAGAAACCAATGCGATTCCGCGGAGAGGACGAATGTTCCCGGATGGAGAAGCCCGATCATCGCCGCAAGATCGGAAAGTTCCCGAACCCCGTGGGGCTCCACGACGTTCACCAGGCTGCCGTCGCATATCTCGACGGTTCTCGCCACATAGACGGGTTTCACTATATAATTCCCGTATTCCGACATGATCTGCTCCTTACGGTTGGGATGATAAAGGACACGCTGGCTTTGTACTATGGGCGGGATATTCCGTCAAGACGAAGCCTGCCCCGTGTTTCGTCATGAAAAGAAAAACGGCGGGTCGTTCGACTCCGCCGCTTTTTTTTGACCGCGAACTAAGGTGTTTGGTGTCTTCAGACGATGTCGGCACTACTACGAACCGATTTCGGGAAGACGGCTGGGAATCCTGCAATGATCGATTCGAATCGCCATTCGGATGGCGATGCCCGATCACGTGCCATTACCCTCCATAAGGGAGCTCGGTGAAATCAGGAATGGAAAATGACCTTCCCGGCCACCGACTCGTCATGCACGAGGCCGAGCGCCTCAGCGACAGTCTTCATATAACTTTCAGCCATACGCTTTCCGTAATAGTTCGCACGGAAATACCGTTCGATTTCCCTGCGAACCCTCAGACCGAGATTCTTGAGCTTCTCCCAGAAGGAAAGTGGGTCGATACCGAGTTCACGGAATGTGATGCCGTAAAACTTCATTCTCGCGACCATGTCGCGGAAACAAGCCATCCTTGCCTCGACCTCGATCCGAGGGAAGGTTTCGGGAGCCGAGAGTCGTCCGATGAAGCGAGCGGAGTCGTCCGATACGGCATTCCAGTTGAGCCGCAGGACGACCTTCGCTCCGGCCCTCGACAGGACATCGACGATGAACCGCACGAAACAGATGACAGACATGGAAAAGGACATGATCGCCTCCTTTCAATGAAACGGGGACGCTTCCGTTATAACTCTCCTGTGCGGATTGTCAATATCCTGTTTTTTATAAAACATTACTTGACAAAATGACTATTTTCGGGTTTACTGTTTCAGTGTTCTTTTTTAAAACCATGGAAGGGGACGAACGTGACAACATCAGCACTCATGACAGGAACGCATATCCCGCACCCGAATTTCACCACAGTGGAGCGGTTTATCGACCACATCGATTCACACCTCCGATATTCCCCACATACGGTCGTGGTGTATTCGTATTTCGCGGATCTCTATTTCATCGTCCACGAGAAGCCGCGTGATCCGGAGGACTGGCGCAAATACTACAACATCGCCTGCTGTATCGAACTGCGCCGTATCGATGGAATCGAAAAGCTCATCGAACTCGCCCGTCAACGGATTGCGGAAGGGAAGGTTCGTCCGGATTGGCGGGAGCAACTCGTCATGGCCATGCAATCACAGATATCAGGCAAAGCTGCTGCAATCGCAGATTGATCGATCACATCGACCGCGCGCGAAAACGCCGCGGTCATTTTTTATCCGGCCGACTTTTGGAGCGATCGGCGGAGCGTATTATAATGAAACCATGCTAATCCATATCTTTCCCCAATATGGGACTTTTCAAGACGCTAAAATCAAGCATCCACGACCCAGCGTTCTACCGATCCATACGTGAGCGGAAGGCCTTGTCGGCTTTCGGATACTTCGCGCTTCTCGTGATCGTCGCATCGCTCATATCCTCGGTGAAGCCGGTCGCCGATATCGCGACGTTCGTCTTCCGCTCGTCGGAGGAGAAAGATGCGATCCGAAACGAAGTCCTTTCACTCTATCCGGACGAGCTCTCGATACGGTTCGAACAAGGAACCATATCGACCAACGTCGATGAACCATACGCCATCCCGCTTCCCCATGCTCTCGGGAAAGAGGCCGGCGAACGTTCGGAATATCCGAAAAATCTCCTCGTCATTGACACGTCGAAGCCGATTTCCGCAGGGGATTTCGAGACATTCGACACCATCGCCATTCTCGGACGCAGCAGTATCGGATTCCATGACCCGGAAGAGCGGAAAACGGAGATCCAGGATTTCGGAGGGGTATCCGGGGAACCGTTCACGCTCGACAAGGATCGGTTCGTCTCGTTCGTCGGGATAGCGGAACGGTTCGCGAAAGGATTCGGTGTCGCGCTCCTGTTCCTTCTCCCGATCGTCGTGTTCACGGCGAAGCTCGCCGGATTCCTCCTCTACCTCCTCTTCGGCGCGCTCATCATCCGGATCGTCGCGAAAGCGCGCGGCACTTCATGGGGGTACGGGGATTCGTACAAGGCCGGCCTCCATCTCATGACCCTCCCAATCCTGTACGGGATCCTGTCATCGGCCCCCTTCGTCCCGATTCTCCACATCCCGTTCCTCTTCACGGCGATACTCGCTGTCACGACCGCGATCAACCTCACCAGGCTTCCGGAGCCACAGGGGTCGGCCGCCACGGAAACGGGCCCGGCCGAACCGATAGCGTCGTGATCATGGAAATAACATCCGCACAATTCCTGAAGGGAGTAATCGGCTCCGAAGGCCTGCCGCAACCGGCACGTCCGACGGTCGCCTTTTTCGGTCGCTCGAACGTAGGAAAATCAAGCGTCATCAACTCGCTCGTCCGACAGAAAGATCTCGCGCGGTCAAGTTCACGACCGGGGCGGACGACCGAGATAAACTACTTCCTCATAAACGGCAGCTGGCACCTCGCCGATACCCCCGGCTACGGGTACGCGAAACTGCCCCTTTCGAAGCGCGAGAAGATCCGAAAACATCTCCTCTGGTACGCCGAGAACCCGGAGGCGAGACTTGCGCGCGCAGCAGTCATCGTCGACGCCGAAATCGGCATTCAGGATTCGGATCGGGAAATGCTGGGGATACTGCTTGCCGCGGGACGCTCAGTCATCATCATCGCGAATAAGGCGGACAAAGGGAAACGGAACGACATCGCGAGTCACGTCCGCATGCTCCGCGAGGAATTCCCTGGCTGCGCGGTCGTTCGATATTCCGCGAAAACAGGGGAAGGTCGATCGGAGTTGTCGGATATATTATGGTCGGAAAAATGATGGAAGCACGACACATCATCAAGGTCTGTTGTTCCGGAAAATGCAAGGGACGCGGAAACGAGCGTGTTTTCGCCGCGCTCGAGCGGGAATGCGCCACGGAGGGCACCATCGAAAAGACGGACGAATGCATGGGATACTGCGGCATGGGTCCGAATGTGGCGGTCGATGGCAACATCCTGCACGAACTGCATCCGGAAGACGCCGCGAAGCGTGTCCGCGAGGAACTCGCCCATCCGTCACCGAAGGTGCATGGGCTCGGGACGAAAACGGTCGACGACCTCGACTCCGTTCTCGACGATCTCTTTTAGGCGGTTATCGTCTCGAAAAAAGAAAGAAGGAGCCCCGGTTACGAGACTCCTTTTTGATTGCTTTTTCGTTATGCATTTATTCCAAGGGATTCAAAGCGCTTGAGCGGGTTCTTCTTCCTTCGCCCTGATGCGATTCGTTCGTTCGCGTCCGTCCATGTCCGCGAGATCATGGATAAATTTCCGGAAGAACATGAAGAGAGCATCTTCATCCATGCCGATCTTAACGAAAGCCTCCTGCTTTCCATTGAGATCGTTGTTGGTCCGTGTTTCAACCTTTGTAATGATGTGCTCAAGCTCGCTCGCCTGCTGAATACCGAGGTCGGCAAGCGTCCTGCCGGACGCGAAGGCATCATGGATCGCGATAAGCATCCGGACCCGGGAAATCGGGTTCAACAGCGCTGCATCCTTATGCTCATCGTCGAGCATTTTCACATATTCTTTGACCTGGTTCAACGCAACTTTCTTGTTGATGCGCTTAGCCACGCCGTTGAGACCCTTTATGACTCTTTCCATGACACGTCCTCCTCTTTCAGTTCAGAAGTTGTAAAATGGCTACCTGTAATCGAAGAAATTAGCATATTTCAGCCGTTTTGTCAATTGCCCGCACGTAAGAAGCATGATACCATGCCTCTCCGACGGAATAATCATCAAATCGTACCCACGTATGCAAGAACTCATCGCGAAAGCGAAAACAGCGCTCGCGCGCGGAGCGGAAAAGCTCCGCTCAATACGGAAGGATGCCGCGGAGGAAGGGATGGAGATCATCCACGAAGCGGAGGCGGAGGAGATATTCGTCGAGGAAGCCACAAAGGAAACGTTCAGGGAACGATGGGAATCCGTGAAAACGAACGCGGCTGCGCTGTTCGGAAAACTTTCTTCCCGGGAACGGCTCGCGTTGCTCTTCATGGCCGGCATCGTCATCGGCTTCGGAGCGAAGACTTTGGCCATGGACTCGCTGACGATCGGCTACCGGGACTATACCGCGAGAAACGCCGGCGCATACGACCTCATCGAGCTCCAGAAGAAAGTCGCCGAAAACGGTTCCGGTTCCGCGTTTTCGGGAGGAATGACGGCAGGTGCCGCCTGTTCGCAATAAACCGGCGCATCCCTTATCGAAACAGCTATGAGCAAGAAACACCGGAAGTACGGACAAAATCCACATCAATATCCGATAGGTCATCGGATATTGGAGACGGAGGTAGCGGAAGCCGAGCCACGCACGGAGACGATACCGGAGGACCTTCCCTTTCAGGAATCAAAGATCATTAATCCATCGATCACAACCGATATGTCGTCGTTCGAAGAAACCAATCCAGGAACGGAACCGGAAGAGCCCCGTGCTTCTTCCGAAGACGCCCGCATGAAGAATCTCGTCTCAGCGGTCATCCTGCTCGGTGGGATGTTCGCCGGAAGCATGTTCGTCGATCTCGGGCAACTCGTCTCACGCGAAGGATTTTCGCCGCGTGCGGTTCGGGAGAACACCATTCTCGAAGCCGCAGGGAAAACCTGGGTCGCCTATGCCGATCCGAAGGTCACTGTCCAGGTCGTCACGGATGGGGATTGCGCCGCCTGCGCTCCGGACGAGGCGCTCGTCTGGCTCCGTCGCATCCTTCCGACCATGGAGGCGTCTCCCATCGAGGCCGGGACGGAAACAGGAAAAACGCTCATCGAGACATTCGGGGTCACGACGCTTCCGTCATTCATCTTCTCGAAAGAAGTCGAAAGCACCGATTTTTACAGCGTCGCCGCTGAGATATTCGAGGAAAAGGAAGGGAAATACCTTCTCGACACGGGGCGCCTCGGACTCAAGCCGGGAAAATATCTCTCGCTTCCGGAAGTGAAAAGCGACTCCATCGTCATCGGTTCGCGCGACGCGAAAGTGAAGGTGATCGAATACTCCGATTTCCAGTGCCCGTACTGCAAGGCGTTCCATGCCTCGGTACGACAGATGCTCGACGAGTATGGAAACGACATCGCGTATGTCTACAAGCACCTCCCGCTCTCCTTCCATCCGCAGGCGGAAAATGCCGCGCTCGCTTCGGAATGCGCGAACGAACAAGGAAAGTTCGCCCCGTACATGAACACGCTCTTCGACAAGCAGGCGGAATGGGGGAATACGAAGGGTGTCCAGGTATTCAAGAACTACGCCCGCCAGCTCGGACTCAAGGCTGATTTCAACACCTGCCTCGACAGCAGGAAGTATGCCGACAAGGTGGCGGCCGACGCCGAGGAAGCCGCGAAATTCGGAGTGGACGGAACGCCGGGAGTCTTCGTCGGGGACGAATTCTTCGCCGGAGCGGTGCAATATTCCGAACTCAAGTCCGTCATCGACGGACAGATGGAGAAATAATAAGACCGATAAGGAAAAACGCCCCGTCCGGGGGCGTTTTTTTTCTGAGCCAGCGACCAGGATTGAACTGGTGACCTGCGCGTTACGAGTGCGCCGCTCTACCGACTGAGCTACGCTGGCAACCACGGAAAAAGGATAGCGGAAAAACGACCGGTTGGCAAGAAGAAACCCCGGCACGATGACGTGTCGGGGCTCGGACGATCACATTCGGAGATCGAGCGGTGAAGCGTCCTTGACGAGTCCTCCCGCAAGGTACGGATCGAACGGAAGCTCTATCCCCAGCGGACAGACGATCTCGTGGAGCATCGGCGCCAGTGCATACCGGACGCGCGCCCCGTTCATGAGACGCGAACCCTCCGCGGCACGCTCATATCGGATCCGTTCCGCTTCGGAAAGCGGAATCAGGAAACGAAGCTCGCTTTCGACCGCGACGGCATACACGCGTCCATCGAAGGATACCTTCGAATAACCGGATTCGGCATGCGGACAATCCGTCTCATGCTCTCTCCGTGCCAGCGCCGCCTTTTTCAAGAACAGACGCGACATAGGAAGAGGCGAACAGACTCCGAAGCGGAACCCCGCCCACACGCGAAGATATGGAGTGCAACCCTTGCCGAGTTGCATCCAGAAGTGGATCGGCATAGCCTCATTCCGGTTCGTACCACGTGGTGACAGGACTTTCCTGAACAAGGAATCGGAAAGCGACTGACGGATCGCCTGGATTTTCTCGTATACGTCTTTCGCACCGGCTCGCGTCGCATCCTTTGCGAGCGAGTCGAGTGCCTCTTCCGGAGAAACGGGCACTATCTTCCGGAGAAGCCGCTCCTGCCGCTCGTTCATGGGCAGCTCCGAGAGCAGGCTGGTGACGGCTTTTTTGTAGAGGCCATACCTTAGCGCCTGGGCATCTCCTTTCGGTATATCGTGGAGAAAAACGAAACGCTCCCGAAAACTCGAAGAAAATTTCCCGAGAACGGCGGCGGCATCATCCGGTCGTACAAGCGGAATATCTTTCCAGCTCATGGCAACTCCCTCTTCAGAAACGTTCAAAGAACAAGACAGGTCATGATGCCACGATACCACACCCCTGTCAACGCTTGATTTTATGGCGAAAAGGAAATAGGATTCCGATATCGCATCGTTCTTCAAAAAAAGGAGTCGGTCATGGAACAGCATTCCGAATACGACATCTACGAAAAAATCCTGACCACCCTCGACACGGTCGCATCCCGGATCGCCGAGCAGGGAATTCTCGACCGGGAACTGTTGCGTGTCGGCCGGTGCCGCAAGGGAGAACGGTTCATTCCGTGCCTCAAGGAGCGCCGCGAATGGACGATCTTCGGCCGGCTTGTCATTTATCGGAAGGATCGCACCCTTATTCTGGCCGACAACCTGCTTCACTCCGGTCGGAAGCTGCGGATAATTTCCTTCGATCGGCTCGTCACCGGCATCGCACTCGAGGAGTTCGCCAAACTCGCCGCTCGCATCGACGCGAAGTCCGAATACAGGGAAATCCTTCCCTCCGCCGGAGCATGACCGCTCCGGTTTTTTCTTTCCCAAAAGTCATGGTATACTGGATTCACCCTATGGAAGGACTCAGCGAAACGATAGCCGCTCTTCAACAAAAACTCCTGCACCTGCAGGACTATCTTTGACTTGCCCCGGAAAGACGCGCGACGGGAGGAGCTGAAGCAGGAAAGCAATCGTGCCGACCTCTGGAACGACCCGACGGTCGCCGCGAGGATCCTTCGGGAACTCGAGATGCTCGAAAAAGAGCGGGTGGCCTTCGACCGGCTGCGTCTCGCACTTGAAGACGCGTCCGAACTCGCATCACTCCAGGATCTCGGAGAGGAGGCCGAAACAGGGCTCCATGCCGATGTCACATCGCTCGAGAAGGAAATCGGGGAATGGGAATTCAAGACGCTTCTCTCCGGAAAACACGACCGTGGCGATGCACTTCTTTCCATCCATGCCGGTGCCGGCGGATCCGATGCTCAGGACTGGGCGGAAATGCTTCTCCGCATGTATCTGCGGTATGCGGAAGACAGGGGATTCCGTGCGACGATCATCGACGAATCCCGCGGCACGGAAGCAGGCATCAAGAGCGTGACGATCGAGGTCTCCGGGGAGTACGCCTACGGATATCTCAAAGCCGAAGCCGGCGTTCATCGGCTCGTCCGCCTCTCTCCCTTCAACGCGAACGACCTCCGGCAGACATCCTTCGCACTCGTCGAAATCCTCCCGGTACTCGACGATTCCGAGGAAATCGCGATCCGAACCGAAGATCTCCGTGTCGATACGTACCGGGCGAGCGGCGCCGGTGGCCAGCACGTGAACAAGACCGACAGTGCCGTCCGCATCACGCACCTCCCGACGAATATCGTCGCGAGCTCACAGAGCGAACGTTCCCAGCTACAGAACCGGGAAAACGCGATGAAGCTCCTCAAGTCGAAACTCTGGGAACGACAGACGGCCGAACGCGATGCCGAAAAGAAAGAGCTCAAAGGCGAGCACAAGAGCGCCGAATGGGGAAATCAGATACGCTCATACGTCCTTCATCCGTACACCATGGTCAAAGATCACCGCACCAAGACCGAAACCAGCAACACCCAGAAAGTGCTCGACGGCGACATCCATCGGTTCATCGAAGACGAACTCCGCCGCAGGGCGGCATCGAAAGAAATATAAAACGACAACATATGGACATCATGAATACTGCCGGCGTGCCGGAGAGGATACCAGCGGAAGCTCCGAAACAGAAGGTCCCGATCGTCCTTTTCGACAAGGTGTCGAAGGTCTTCGTCGGAGATTCGCCCGCGATCGAAAACGTCAGTCTTCGGATCATGCGCGGTGAATTCATCTCGCTTGTCGGGGCGAGCGGCGCCGGGAAATCCACCCTTCTCAAGCTCATTTCCGCAGAGGAGGAGCCGACGTCCGGAAGAGTCTTCTTCAACGGCCGTGACATAAGCGCGATCAACCGCAAACACCTCCCGTATTATCGGCGCAATATCGGCGCCATTTTCCAGGATTTCAAACTCCTCCCGACTAAGACGGCTTTCGAAAACGTCGCCTATGCGCTTGAGGTGTACGGGAAGCCGACCGAGGAAATCATGGAAGAGGTTCCGGAAATCCTCGAGATCGTCGGCCTCGCAGGCAAGGCGAGGAAATTCCCGAAACAGCTCTCCGGCGGCGAACAGCAGCGCATAGCCATCGCGCGCGCACTCATCCTCCGGCCGGATATCATCATCGCGGACGAACCGACCGGCAACCTCGACCCTGGTTCCGCCGAGGAGATCATCGACCTCCTCCTCGAAGTGAACGGGCTCGGTACGACCGTCATCCTCGCGACGCACAACAAGGGACTCGTCGACAAGATAGATCGTCGGGTCATCGTCCTCGACGACGGACACGTCGTATCGGACGAACTCCGGGGGAAATACGTCCTCCCGGAAAAACGGAAAAAACAGACCATATGAAAACGACCAAACTCTGGCGCACCTTCAAGGAAGGCGCGGAAAACTATCGCCGGAACGGGTGGCTCACCTTCGCCACCGTCTCGGTGCTCACGCTCTCCATGTTCGTCATCGGACTCGCCGCTCTCATCGGATTCGCCGGCCATCTTTCTCTCCGGAGCCTCGAGGAAAAGATCAGTATCAGCGTCTCCTTCAAGCCGGAAACGAGCGAAACGCGCATCCTCTCGATACAGCAGGAGCTCGAGAAGGCGAAAGCGGAAATCGCCTCGGTCAAATATGTCTCCCGGGAACAGGCGCTCGAGGAATTCCTCCGCGACGGAAACCCGGTACTATCCGACGCCGTCCGGGAAATCGGCGAGAATCCGCTCCTCTCATCCCTCGTCATCAAGGCGACCGACCCGCGACACTACGACCTGATCGCATCGAAGATACAGGATTCGTCATACGCGGAGGATATCGAACGCGTGAACTACGAACGGAACAAGAAAAAGATCGAGAGCCTCGGCACCCTCACCGACCGCGTGCGGAACATCGGTCTCATCCTCGGGGGGATGTTCTCGCTCATAGCGCTCCTCATCACCTTCAACACGATCCGACTCACCATCTATTCGCACCGCCAGGAATTCGAAGTCATGCGGCTCGTCGGCGCCTCGAATCTCTACATCAAGATGCCGTTCTTCTTCGAAGGCATCTTCTACGGACTGACCGCAGCTCTGGTGACGATCGT
>CAYRYX010000013.1:0-2098 GCA_964428755.1 uncultured Bdellovibrionales bacterium
TGATCGGCGATCTCTCCGAGCGGGGTATGATTATCCCCTTCGCTGAGGATGACGCGGCGCTATTAGTCGCAAAAAGAAACAAAGCCATACCGCCCATCGGCATTGAGACGCTCTATCTACTCCTTACCGACAGCTGCAACCTTCAGTGTTCCTACTGCTTCATCCTCAACGGCATGCCTGAAGGCTATCGGCACAACTCGATGACGTGGGAAACCGCGCGCGAGGCCATCGACATGTTCTTCGCCAACATACGGAAGAATCCGCCGATCTACAAAAAGTCTTTAAAGACGATTCATTTCTACGGAGGCGAGCCGTTGGTCAACTTTCGGTTGATTCAACAAGTCGTGGATTATGTCGAGTCGACCTACGCAGCGGAAATGGAGACCCGCGGTGAGGAATTCATCTATTCCCTCGTCACCAATGGCACCCTGATCGACGAAGCGAAAGCGGTTTATTTCGCAGCGCATCCGCGGATAAACATCACCATTTCCGTCGATGGTCAAAAGGAAACCCATGATCAGAAAAGGGTTTTCCAAAATGGAAGCGGATCGTTCGATGATGTCCTGAAAGGAATCCGTCTCCTGAAATCAGCTGGCTGCCAGAAGCTCTCGCTTTCCTGCACGATTGACGACCACAATATGGATCACCTCGAAGACTTATTGGTGTTCAATGACGAGTTCGGCCTCCTGTCCATCAACCTGAATCCGATGCTCGACACCGAGCAACGGAGGGTGACACCAGAATACATGGACATGGTAAGCGACCGAATGATCCAATATTTCCAACAGGCAAGAGCTGTCGGCATATACGAAGATCGGATAATGAGAAAGGTTAAGCCATTCCTTTCCCACCGCATCCACGCCTACGACTGCCAAGCCACCGGGCATCAGCTGGTTTGCTCACCCGAAGGGAACTTGGGCGTGTGTCACGAGGGCATCGGCATGAAGAATTACTTCTTCGCCCCCGCATCGAGTGATTTCGACTTCCATGGCAATCCGGTCGTTCAGGAGTGGGGCGCACGCACCCCGCTCAATATGCCACAGTGTTACGATTGTCCGGCACTCGGCATATGCGGAGGCGGTTGCGCATATGGTGCGCATCTTCGGAACGGCAGCATTTGGTCCGTAGATGATCGCTTCTGCCAGCATTCCCTGAAAACCCTCGAGTGGATCATTTGGGATATCTACACGCAAAGCGCCTGATTTCCCTCGCAGCCCTTGCATTTTGGCCGGGGCTGCTTTATTTTTAATACGCCGGTATGATAAATATTGTCTTCGACAAAGAACTCGACAAAGAAGTATACCTCGACTTCGCGGATTTTTCCGTGGCTGGGGCGGATTTCGGCGCGCGGATACGATGTGACCATCCGGATATAACCCGGAAAAATCACAATACATACATAAACGAGTTCTATAGCGCCAACCAGCAGGCTCTCCAACAGGCGGCCGATGAGCTCCGCAACAAACTCAACGAGACACAAAGCGCATTCTTTTCCGCCACTAAAAATATTTTCAATACCGATTATTCCGACATAAAATCAACGGGATCACTCTCCATTTTCGACTGCAACCCACGATACCCGGAAAAAAATTTGTTTCAAGTCTATTATAAGCGTGACGTTCTCGGAAAGATGGAGGTCTCCTATCACGAAACACTCCACTTTATGTTTTTCCGGTTCTGCTCCGAACAGTGCGCCGATGCCATCCGTGATCGAGATCCGAACCGTGGCGCGTACTGGGAACTCTCTGAACTCTTCAATGTGATCATCCTCAACCAGAAAGCGTTCCGCGATATTCTCAAGCAAGAGGAGTTTCTCTTTTATCCCAACCTATCAACCAAATTAGCTTCCCTGCAAGACATTTGGGAAACATCGAACGGAAGCGTGAAAGACTTCGTCGGAAAGTCTTTTCGTGAACTCGAAAAAAGAAAAAATTGAGCAAGATAGTGACAATTCGAAGTCTGACCAATTTTCTTCTCGCAATACAAAAACAAAAAAGACGCTTTGATAAGCGTCTTTTCCATACTTGTGGACCTGGGGAGAATCGGACTCCCGACTCAGCAATGCGAATGCTGCGTAATACCACTTTACTACAGGCCC
>CAYRYX010000013.1:2198-18020 GCA_964428755.1 uncultured Bdellovibrionales bacterium
TTTTTTGACAATTCCACACCGAAAGGAGGCATCCCATGCCGAACGGACACATAGAAGCCTGCCGTCATGCCGTAACCGGCGTCTGCATATGCAGGGAAGAGAGCGGCCGTTACCGGAGACTCGCCCTTTTCTCCATTTCCCTCTTCATCATCGAAACCGCAGGAGGACTCTTCACCGGGAGTCTCGCACTCCTGTCCGACGCGTTTCATACGCTCTTCGACGGCGCGGAAAGCATCCTCTCCGCCTTCATCGCGCACCGGGCACGCTTCACCGGAAACGAAATCCGTCTCCGCAGGATCGGCGGCCTCATAAGCGCCGCCCTCATCTTCGTCATCTCCTGGTTCATCCTCGACGAGGCGCTGGAACGGATCCATGATCGGGGACATCTCATCGATGGATGGGCGATGATATTCGCCGGTATCGCCATCGGGGTCAATTGGTTGATGTACCGGGAACACGAGAAGGCTCCGGACGAACACCGCAACGTGACCCACGCCTGGCAGAAGCTCCACATCGTCGTCGATATCGGCGCGAGTATCGCCGCACTTGTCGGAACCGCGCTCGCCTCCGCTGGTGTCCCGCTCGCCGATACGGTCGTCTCGATCGGCATCGTGGGCGTCATTTGGCTCCGCATCATGATCTACCTCCTGAACACCGTCTTCGGGAAACCGGACACAGGCGCACATCACCATCACCACTGACAACAGCAGAACCACCCATCGCTCCGATACATCGTATCGGGGCGATTTTTTCATACACGGACATTCACAGGACCGGTACTTTCCCGTATAGTGGAGGCAGTTCTTTTTTTACTAAAGAGTAAACCAAAGCGTACATTGTCATCGCGAGCTTTCGTCTTCGAAAGCGCGGCGATCCAGTCATTCATTCGGTTCTGGATTGCCACGGGCGCAGACGCCCTCGCAAAGACAGAAAAAAACGAACACGCAATCAGGTATCAGAAAGAGTATAACGTCAAAACACATACGAAAGGAGTCGCCGATGACCGCACGAATCCTCCCCTTCCCAAAAGAAAGACCGCCACGCAAGAATCCACCGAACCCACGACTGATCGACCTTCTTTTCGGCAACGTCGACCTGTTCCGACTCTTCGGCTCCATGCCGGACGGATACGACCACAGCACCACAGGCAGACGAAAGCCAGGGCGACAAAAATAAACCCCGGAACGCATATGATACGCTCCGGGGATCTTTTTATTCTGCAGGATACGTACGCGCCCTACTTCTTCCAGTGTCGGAAGAGGAAAAGCGACGCGATGGTCACGAAAACGATCGCGATCGGGACATACGGCCAGTATTCACGACAGATATCGAATATGTACCAGACGACGAGCGTCACTATCGCGCTTATGAGTTGCACCGGAATCCCCCATTTCTGAACCACCGGCTTCCGGATGACGCGCTTCAGCGTCGAAACCGCGGTATGCACGATGACGAGCAGTATCCACGCCCAGAGCGGCCATCCGCCGACGCAGTCGCTGGCACCCTCGACGATACCGGATTCGGTTCCTTCGACCGAACCGTCCTCCGGAGCCGTCTCAGCCGCTCCGGCTGCGACCGCGCCGGAAATCACGACCGGACCGGCTGCCAAGGCAGTCGTAGTCGACCCGCCGTCCACCGTTCCGTCTCCACCGTCACCACCATTGCCGCCGTTTCCTCCGTTTCCATCCCACGGATCATCACTCCGCTTGGTGTCCTTGTTCGTGAACGTACAAAGCACGTCACCGCCGGCGGCGAGCTGTATCCCCGCGGTCATACCGTTCTTGTCGATGGATACGGTCGAGACACCGGCGCGGTCGACACAGGCAAGCGCCGCAAGATCCCATCCGTACAGTTCCGCCTCCCGGACGCTGTAGAACCCGGGCGCAAGGGAATCACTCACTTGGAAGCCTCCGTTTGAAAGCAGGAAGTTTCCGGAATAGCTCGGGATGAAGGAGAATATCTGATCGCTCCCGGCGTTCTTGGTCCGCTTCTCGACGGTGATTTTCCCCGTCTCCGGAACCACGACCGGCTCGTCTTTGGTATTCGTGAACGTGCAGGTGACCGTCTCCCCGTCCGAAAGATCGATATCCGATATGGATTCCTCACCGGTACAGACCGCGCTCGTCAACTCCCACCCTTCGGGAACGGTTTCCGAAACGGAATATTTCCCCGGAAGAAGCACTGCTTCGTGCGACTGCCCGTCGGAGAGGGAGAAATTCTCGGCATCCTCATCGTTCCGGGATTCTCCGTCGGATACTTCCTTCAGGACGAAGTCGAAAGCTGTCTCATCCTGGTCGGGAGTCGTTTCCTTTTTCACGATGACTTTCCCGAACCGGTCGTCGTTCACGATCCTGCAGGACTTCACGTCACCTGGAAGGAGCGTCACGGTACCATCCGCATCGCAATCTCCATAAAATGTCGCCGAATACCCCGGGTGTCCGGCTTCGAAAACCGTATACGTTCCCGCGGAGAAATCGTTCCACGCCCCGCTCGTCACCGGCGTCGTGCCGACATACAGCGGGAAATCGGCGACCGTCTTCGTCCCGAACCCGTCGTTTTGGACGGTCTTCGTCACGATGAGTCTCGGTACGGATTCGATACGACGATTGACGACATCGCACGAGACGACATCATCGCTTCCGACCGGAATGGCGCCGACACCGTTCGCGACAGGCTGTCCGACCGTCTGTCCGTCCTTCCGACATGACGCCGAACCGAACTCGTATCCGGAAAGCGTGCCCGTCTCGACGACGGAATATATCCCGGGTTTCACCTCGACAGGCGTTGTCCGCCCATTCGCATCCGTGACCCGGGTCTTCCCGGCCACGTCAAACGTCCACCCGGCGCCCGCCGGATGTTCCGTATCGCCGATGAACTTCCGTACAGTGATCGTCCCGTTCTCCGGCTCATCCGATCCGAGGCATTTCAGGACGACACCATCGAGAAACATCCCGAGGGAATCCGCTTTGCCGGTTTCCGTGAAGCTGATCGTCGTGAAATCATCCGAAGCGGTGAACGCATACGATTCCGTGATCCAATCGATGCTTCCGCCACCGGCAATCTTGCCGCTCTCGAAAATACTGTCGCCATCCACCTCCACCTTCAGCTTGTTATCGGCATGATTCGGACGAGCGGAATAATCCCAGGTGAGGACATACCCGTATCCCGGTACCGTCGGAATCGTCTGCTTGAGCGAAATCGAAGCCGGCTCGCCGCTTACCGACCCGTTCGGACCGTCCCAATCGGAATCGAGTTCGGCATACTGCTCGGACGCGGGCGCCCAGCCATTCACTCCGGCCTGGATTTCGATTTTCGGCTGCGGACGATTCAGATTCTGGAACGAAGATGATCCACCATACCACTCCGCTTCCCATCCGGAAACCTCGTTATTATCAAAATAGTCCCATACGTACCCGTTCTTCACATCAGGCGAACTAAACGAACCGTTCACGACGGAATCCTCCGAACAGACCGGCTCAGCGCATCGCGCATCACCATCGCAGTCACCATCATCCTCAGGTGCTTCGACTATGACCTGCGCATCGCACGAAGATGTCTGACCATCCTCCCCCTCTATGGTCAATGTATAGACACGGGAATCGACGATACCGGAAATCCACCACGAGCCATCCGTCGGGACATCCTGCATCCACGATGAAGAATTCTTCGGGTGAAGCGTCGCCGAGACGACGTTTTCCGAGCTGTTCCAGATGAGCGTCGTGCCGCCACCGGCAGCAATCGTACTCGGATCAGCATACATCGAGCAGGTCGGGTCTTTTTCCTCATCCGCTTCGATGAACGATTCGCCCTCCGCCTCGACTCTCCCTTCTTCCACAGGAGCCTCGATGGACGCATCGCCCTCCGCTTCGACGATTCCCTCCTCGGTCTCATCTTCAACGGGAACCGACGTCGGTTCCACATCAGAAGCAGCTTCCGCTTCCTCCTGACTTTCGTCCGCAGGGAGCTCCTCCTCTTGTGTGACCGGAGCCGGATCCTCTTCGGTAGTCTCGGCTTCGGCAAGGGTCTCCTCGACAGGAGCAGTTACGTCGTCCGCGACCGCCACAAGCGGTGCAAAAAACACCGGCGCGCTCACCGGCTGAAATATCAACGTGAGGATGACCACGGCATCGAAGGCGCGGATCAACCGGAAAGATGAACGCTTTTTCATGATGATGTGCATCATAGTGACGATCGATTACTTATCAACGTTAAAAAAAATGGAAAACAAAATAAAAAAACCGACCAGGACACGGGGAGAATTCGTATGTGTTTCGGTCGTTTTTTTGATTTTCGATGTCGATTTTTTCCCTTGTTTCCGCTATTTCACCCAACAGTATATTATACTCTTTTTTCACTCTCCCGTCAAGGTATCGTAATGTTTCAATACCTTTGCATCACCTGTATACTCGGGTGTTTAACGCAAAGCTATGGCCTATACGCAAAATCCCCACGTACCAAAGGTACGATGGGAAGCGGTGAAGATGCTCCGAACCGGGAAAAGCTCCCGGGAAGTGGCACGGTATTTCGGATATAACCAATCCACGATACTCCGGTGGTCGAAGAAGGCAGAGTATCGGAATGCCGGTCCGATACCGACGCTTTCGTCCCGCCCCCGCTCCAATCCGAACGCCTTGCCGAGGGAGACGGTGGAAAAGATCGTTTTGAAGCGGTTGGAGCGGAACCGATGCGGACAGGTGGTACACCAAGCGCTTCTCCATGAGGGAGTATCCGTTTCGCTTTCCTCGGTACAGCGCACGCTCGACCGATGCCGACTCACGAAGAAACGCTCTCCCTGGAAGCGGCCGCATGACTATACGGAGCGTCCGGAAGCCGCTTTTCCTGGCGCTTTGGTGGAAATGGACACCATCCATCTCCTTTCACCCAAGGGAGAGCGGGTCTATGTCTATACGATGATCGATCTCTGCTCCCGGTTCGCGTATGCGGAGGTATCGGGGAAGATCGGGGTGAAGGAAAGCATCCGGTTCTTCCGGAGTGCGCGGAAACGGTGTCCGTTCCCGATACGGATGATCCAATCCGACAACGGATCGGAATTCTCGATCGGATTCACGCATGCGCTTTCGCGATACGGGACGAGGCACCGACATTCGAGGGTACGGAGATCGAACGATCAGGCGCATGTGGAGCGGTTCAATCGGACAGTGCAGGAGGAATGTCTCGACTTCGTTCCCCGGTCGGTGAAACGGTTGCGGAAAGCGTTGAAAACGTACCTTCCGTACTACAATGCCGAGCGGATCCATATGGGGATCGATTTCAAAACTCCTCTCGAAGTGATGCAAAGGTATTGACTATGAAACGGGTATAGTCAGAGTGCGACTATTCGCCGGGAGCTTTGCGCCAATAGCGAGGAAAAACAGGAAAAACACCGAAAAAACAGGGTGACCGGAATACATCCAGCCACCCTTACCACAATTATTGCGAAATCCGATCACCCTTACTCAATCAGTTCGCATATCTGCTTGTTGAAACGCAGGGCTGCGGGAACGATGCCTTCCCAGAAAGTTGCCGCCTCGTGCTTCTTTGCTTTGCGCAAAGCAGTTATCGCGTCACCACCGGAAACGACGTACCCGCCTTCGTTTCCCGTCCCAACCCAGCCCTCTTTTGAGAGATTCTCCCCTGCTTCCAACAGGGGTATCTCAATCCCCACCCACTGCCGCCGGATTTCCTCGGGCGCAAATCCCGGCGGCACACCGACAATCTTAATCTTTCTCATGCTTCTCTCCTTCCGAGAAAACAACGTTCCGCACAAATTTATGCGGCTTTCAATAGTAAGGCATCTTTAAAAACTTGTAAACAAAACCGATTGGAAAACCGTTATCGTTGTGCAGGTTCCAGAACATGCTTAAGCTTGATTAAAGCTAACTTTAGACCTATATTTCAGTTGTTATAGCAATTATTTAGTAAGCAAGCAGCCCTAATGACAAATCTTGATATGGAAGCATTATTTAACCCGGTATTGCCCCATAGCCTTTCCGCATATGTAGTGGCTGTTGCTACAGCAGTATCTATTTATATAATCTACAGAGTTTTTGAAAACAAATGGCCAGATGCTTATTTTGCAACTACCGATAAATCCAGCGCAATATTAGCAATGAGCCCCGTGTGGTTTTTTGGATTCCGTTTTATTCCAATTTTCGCTGTTACCACCTTAGCGTTCAGCTTCTTAAAAATAGATGACTATTCTATCCAAGAAAGGATAGCAAGTGGGCTAATAGTAAGTATTATTTATATCATCCCAACTGATTTTTTAGCACTGTATAAAATCTTCAAAAAATCCTCATCAATTTACCAGTACTCAAATAAAGCCTCCCAAGTACTAACGCATGTTCTATCTGCGCTTTTTGTCTTTTCCCTAATAATGGCTGGTAGTTATGCATCTTCCCTGCTTATATTTCAAAAGGTGGTACCCACCGCTCAGGGTGTCGCTGATAATCTATGGTCATCACTGTTAATTGCAGTATTTCTATCTATATTTTATAGATTACCCATTTGGGTAAATCACTGGTCAGATATAGATGTATATAAGATCTCACGTAGACGTATTGATCCAGAAATTTTTAGAGAAATTAAAAGACAGTCAACAAGCTACAATGCCAATCAATACCTTATTGAATCAATCGCTATAGTTGAAAACCTTCAGAGGCCTAAGTGGCTAAGAAGATTTGAATGGTTAAAATCGTGGTTCATAAAAGAGGGGACCTACGGAATAATGCAGGTCTACGGAAATAGTTACATATCCGATATTGACTCAGTAAAACTTGCGACAGATAAGTTTTTTAAAGACTCTAAAGACATGGGGCTGGACTCATTACTTGAACTAGTAAGAAAATATAATCCGGACGAGAAATATCTAGACATGATACAGGAAGTTTATAAAGCTACAGCTCCACCAGAATACCATAACAACTAGATTAGATGCACATACTTTTTCTCACAAATGTACTAAATAGATTTAACCGAGGCTGGATTAAAGTTGATTTAATCGGGAAAGATAATGCTTGGCTACCCTATGGCACTTCTTTTGGAAAGATTCAGAAGAATACCCTAAGGGTATTAGATGGGCACTACAGAGGTTACCTTTTGGATACTACCGAAAATAAAGAGCTTGAGAACTGCCTAGGTGATGAGAAACTTCTAACAAACGAGGAAGTAAATATCGTTTATAACCCCTCTCTAAATAAGTTATCGCTTCAGAACAAAAGGGAATTTTCATTAGTGAAGTTTGATTTAGACGAATTAAAAGCAGGCGGGTACCAAATTGAGGTTCCAAGGTTTCCCCATGTAAAGTTATGCAAAAGAATATACTTGAATGAAAACGACGGCGGATCAAGATTTGCTGAAACATGGTTTGAAGTTGTTCCACTTCATGGTCCGCGACTAGGTGTGTTTATCCATTATGGTGAAATTAGTAGTGGTTGCATTACTGTTTCAATGAAAGAAAATTTGCCTAAGTCTTGGGATGAAATTTATTTTAACTTAATTTTGCATAGAATAAGTTATAAAACAGTTGCCACTCTCACGGTAATATAAAAACATGGATTGTTTTTCAGTAATCAAAGATATTTTTGTATGCCAGCCACAAAACAATTGAAAGATGAGACATCTTTTTTTGACTCGATAAATACTTTTAGTGATTTGGAAAAACTAATCCATGATGGGGAAGCTGAGGGTCAGCATCTTGAATGCAAGAATCCCATATCAGCAGAGAGCTACAACCGCGACCTCAAAAACACTGTAGCAAACGTCATCAGCGGATTCGCAAATGCAGGCGGAGGAATAATAATCTTTGGAATTTCGACAACTCAAAAGGAGGGAATGGATTTACTTACACAAATTGAGCCAATCGGGCTTGTTAAGAAGTTCGCAAAAAAACTAGAGGTGAGTATCCCGATGCTCGTTGAACCAGCTGCCAAGACAGCGATAAAAATTATAACTGAAAAATCCGGTGATTCTCGAGGAGTGGTGCTCTTAAATGTTTTTCCAACAAAAGGAGATCCAATAAGAAATATTGGCAACAATCACTTCTTCCTTCGAACGAGCGATCAAACGCCACAAATGCCATACGAAACAATCAGACGAATGTTTGTTGGTGGAAGTTCGCCAAGCATTATAACATCGGTAAGCACCTCACTAATAAAGAGGTTAGACGACGGCTCTTGGGAGTTGCCATTTCTTGTTGGCAATACTGTTACATTTCCAGCAAAATCAGTTACCGTCTCAATAACAATTGCAAATTCTGATGTGTGCCAAAAAATTACTGCCGGAACAAGCTTCACGGACACATCAAACATAAACCCTGGAAGGAAGATCTACATGATCAATCTAAACACACCCGTTCATAAAAATCTAAATACAATGATAGGAAAGTTAGTTGTTTTTATGAAAAAAAATAAAAAAAAGCTCCATATTATAACAAATAGCTATGCAGAGCATATGGAAATGAACACCAATGAATTCAATCTATACCTCTACAATAACGGCTCCTACGCAATTAAATCTGTCGACTAGAGATTGCTAACAAAAAAACAAAATAAGATGAGTTTCGCCTAACCAGAATCTCAAATTTTAGCACTCCTTTATGAATCCTCATGATAACCTTAGCGATGTTAATTTAGATGCATTTACCGTAATTCTTCCATGCTTCATGGAGGAGATTACCATTCACTCTTCAATAAAAAGCCTAAAAAAGTTTGGGTTTAATAATATTCATGTTTTTGATGATGCTTCAAGTGACAGCACCTACAAAAAAGCGTTATCTGCAGGAGCACAAGTTGTTCGTAATAGCAATTTCCTTGGCTTTTCGACGACTCTCTTAAAGGGATTGTATCAAGTGAAGACTCCTTACACTCTAATCTGTTCAAATCCTGCATCGCTAAGCAGCGATTCGAATATTCTTGAATTTATTGAGTTTGGCGTAAGCGGTAATTACTCAATGCTCATATCGGGAGCCCGACCGGAAATATCTACAAATTTGTCTGCCGTATTGAAAAAAAGGTTTGGAATTTTCATATCAGAACCTGGATTTGATTTTGTATTTCTAGATAGCAACCTTATCAATGTTATCCAAAAGAAGGTTGCAACAACAAACACAAATGTCTACTTTGAAATGATTAGGCATGCAATAAAAAACGATTTAAAGATTGGTGTTTATCCGATTAAAATACCATGCAACCATCTTTGTTATCCGATTAGATCCAGGATAATGCGATTTATCCACCTTCGCATCATGCATGGACCCGCTAGCTATTTTGACTATGTATTTCCCGATACCGAAAGAAGGAAGGTGTTTTATCAAATAACAACCGGATTCATTGGCTATCTCTTAATAAGATTCGTCGAACTGCTATTTAGCTATCTAGCAAAATAGTTCCAAATTCGTCTCAGAGGCGCAGCAATCAACAAAAAAAAAGACGCGTGCAGGTTCGCACGCGCCGGATGGCACATTTTCTTCACTTCTGCAGTTGGAACGACTCAAGAAACGCGCACTCCTCACAACAAGCGATACGACCGCCACCGTTCTGATAAGTGACAAAGGGCTCGATCACCTCGGGATCCGAGTATCCGACCGAAAGAACGACGCATTCCGCACTCCCCTTCCGACCATAATAGACCGACCCGGGAGAAACATGATCCACGACATGACTTTCCGACATTTTGCAACCCTCCTTTTCAGTGGAACAACGAACAGCACTTTACTATAGCACATATATGGAAATCAGTCAACCTCCGTCCCATCACCAATTTCCTCTATACGATAATCATCAAATTCGACATCCATGAAGTCCGTCCTGATTCCGGCATGACCAGCATCGAGAATCGCCGCGCCGCCATACGTCTTCCCATCATCAATCGCCTCAGCAACCAACTCCCAATTTCCGCTCCGGTCACGATCGAGAAATACCTTTATCAAAACCGATCCATCCAGCTCCGTCGTCACCTCGGAGCGCACACCAATCCATGCCCCGATCGGTAACAAGTTTGGGTTTTTCTTGCGATCATACTTTCCGGGATACACGGGTTCGTATGCCATTGTGAAGTATTTTCCACCCGTTTTTTTCTTGATTACCGCGTAACCGTCAACCCTAATTCCAGTATAGTAAAGATTATCGCCGTCCTGATAACGGTTAAAGAGAAGAATGCCATTTGACGCACTCCGTTCCTTTGCTTCACTCAAAATATATCGACTTACCCTATAATAAGACTCCTGTTGGATATTTCTCCATTTCGCCTTGTTTATAAGGCGAAAAATATTTTGCGGATGAATTCCCCTATCTGTTTCACTAGAATTATAATTATAATATCTTTTTTGCCACTTTTCGCCCTTTTCCAACGCCCCGAAAATTGTCTTAGCTACACCGCCGTTCGAATATAGATAAGCGCCAGAATTGACCCACCAATGCGCATCCGCGCTTTTAGCCATATCCCCTGTTTCCTCAAGAACAAAGTCTCCAAGAAAATGCTCTTTAAAACTACGCTTGACACTCTCATTAGGAGGGGCTTCAACATCAGAACCCATGGATTCAGCCAAATGCATACTGCTTTTTGAATTCAAAAGATCCTGTCGTTTTTCAGAAATCTCAACAAAATCTTTCTTACCAGAAAGCACAAAAGCGCTAATAACAACCACTACTACAACAATGACTATCGCCAACGCCGCAACTCGTTTCATACGAAAACATTAGCCCATGAGAAGAAGCGTCCAAACACAGATGAGTAAAAATCTCTGACTCTTTCCAAGAAAACATCAATAAAACCCACAGAGGAAACCGCTACCATTATCGGCTTAGGATATGAATCAGGTGAAATTCTCTCGATTTTTGTGACATACGCATGATAGCTCTGTAACACAGGAATGCTTCTATACATTCGAAACTTATCTACCTTAATGCTCTTGTTCAACGACTCAATAGAGAGAATATGCTCACCCTCTCCAAGGTGTAGTGTAGTTTCATAGAAACAATAGTACTGTCCGCTGTACACGGAGCATTCAGACGATGGCGTGCCGGCTTGTATCTCATGCTCATCGTCATCCACAAAGATACTCATCGTCTCTTTATCTGAGAATGAGGCATCATCGTTAGCATTCACCGTTCCAAATACTTCAATTGTGTAGGTCTCACTTTTCGAAACAATAAACTTGTTCGATATCCTATCTCCCGGAACAGCAAGTTCCACTCCTGCATATGATTGCGCGGTAGGCCTATAAGACGACAGTGTTCGCAATTCAGAAGATGAGGAGTGATCAAGGCGATACCCTTCTTCAAATTGCCACCATGTATTATACCAAACACTCTTAGCAAGATCTTCCGGGGTCGATAATTCTGGCTTAAAATAATGCATATGCCAAGCATGTTCATCATCAAAGCCAACCACAGAAGTTCGTCTATCTCGCCAAAGATTATCCTTGCCGGTATCTCGTCCAGCAACATAGTAGTCTTTCGTAAGATCAACGATAGCATCAGTCTGCTCCCCTCTTGGATAAGCAAATGTAGTTACTTTATATCCTTCTTCTCCAAGAATCCTTTTTGACTCTTCAAGCTGAAATCGAACCCAAGCCTCATCATATCCCTCAGCAACAAGACTGCCGGCATTAAGTGTATGAGAACCGATTTCATTCCCATTTCTATAAAGGTCATCCAATTCGCTGATTCCCATATATGAATCATTATTTCCAAAAGCACGCTCAGCAATAATATAAAAAGTTGCTACAGCACCATATTTTTTATAAAGGCGATATCCATTCACATAATGATCTTTTCTGCCATCATCAAAATTCATCACACATGCCCTGCGCGGAACCTTCTCTCCTTGGTTGACATAATTTTCCATAATATCTCCAAATGTATACCACCGACAACCGACAATGTTTGTCATATATTCTATTTGTCTCTCAAAATCTGATGCGGCCATTTCAAGCGTCGGGCTAGTGATTGCCTGATCATCACTCAAGACATGATGATACCCGAGTATCGGGAGAACATCCTCTTGCTCATAGACCTTGAAAGAATCACCTCCAGCAGAAAATGGAATATCAGTGATTATTTTCTGATCAAGAGAATAATAAGTTTCGACACCAGCGATATCGACGGCATAATTCACAAAATCTTCACCAGGCGCTATTGGAGCGATGACGAGAAGTCCATCATCATTACTTTCGACCCTAAAATCTTCGCTTTCATCACCAAAAAGACTCCATTTTCCGTCCAAGAAATTAAGATCAAAACTATATTTGGCAACTGTCCGGTTTAAATCCTTAATGTGCTCAAAATATCCGACATCCATTGGATTTAAGTTCATCCTATAGGTGCCCACTTCGGTAACTACTATCATAAAATCGCCCTCAATGCTTGCAGATACTTGGTTTTTCCTATCTCCAATTTCAAGAAGCGTGACGAATGTCGCGTTATCCGCACGCTTGGAAGATACCACCGTCGGACACACCTCAAGTTTCTCATATTCGCGAGAACATGGATCGTTACGAATAGACATCTCGCCTCCGGCCATCAACTGCCGAATTTTCAATGTTTCTGCCTCGGAATCTCCTCGTACCACAGCGACATCCCCATCAATTGTTGTTTTCGCATTTGAGAACGTATGAAACATTTGCTCATACTCATGTTCCCTGTCTGAAATCATTCTATCTATAATTACAACGGCATCATGCCCAAACAATGCGATTGCCCGCTGATGATATGTCTGCGGATAAAGATTATGTTGTCCGGAGTACATCACATATCCCTCACCTTCAACGAATTCACCCGGGATTGGCGATCCGATTCGTTGGTCTTTCCCGTCAACCATGACGGTATTATGCCCTGCTGTACCATGAAAATACTGTTTCAAAGCATCAGTCTCCTCATAAGTATAGAGGCCGGCATCGCCAAGCAGCACCCTGCCATTACTGAATAACGTAAAACTGAGCGCGTCAAGATTACTGTGATCCGTCCGGAATGGTCCGGCATCAAATATGACTTGCGTCTGATCAGCGAAGGCATTTTTAAATTTTGTTTTCTTCTCCCATCCCGATCGCATGATCACCTGACCGGCAGTTGGATAATATTTATTCAAAAAATCAGGTCGCTTTCCTTGCCTTCCTTGTGTGAGAACAAACAAAAATTCAGGGTATTCATCAGCGATTTCCTTGAATGCACCGGAATTGCCAATCTGCCTTTCTAGAGAAGCACCGAGAAGTGGGACATGCAAATCAGGTTGAAGGATATATGTAGCATACGCAATCATGTCGTCAACCTTCTGTTCAAGCTTGGCATCAATATCCATATTATTCCGCCTACTATATTGGAGGATGCTCCAATACTTTTCTAATGCGTAAAGATGATAATATGGCGAGTTTTCAACCAAAATACCATCCGAATCAATTATAGTATCAATCCCATCGAGAATTCTTTGTTCCCCCACCCGAGCCCATTCATCAGCCCCCTCGCAATCAGGAAAATTGATTCCAAGAAGCCACAATGCGATTGATTCATTGACTCCATGATTATACTTTTCCTCATAGTGCGACTCATCCAATAAAAATGTTCCGTGTCGCTGGATTGCTCCAACGATCTTGTCACTCAGTTCAAGAGGAAGATCGTCCCTTCCTCTTAACTTCCACCACGTATTTGTGAGTACCATGGAACGGAATGCCACTGCATGATAGTCATCCCATGCGTACGGTTTATCCATGCCATTATCAATAAAACTCTCGAGTATTTCGACAAGTTTATCTCTGTATCTCACATCTCCCGTTTCATTATAGGCATACAGCAAATGCCGGGTCTCACGTAGACTGTAAAAGAGAAATCGCCAATATTTCTCCTCATACGGATCCTCCTCCCAGGTTATTGGATCAATTTTTATAGAATCGTATCGCTCAATAAAAACCTCATTTTCCAGATAATGATCGGCAACAGCAATATCCCCCTTATCCAAAAATTCGTACACTATTTCACGTCCGTTTGCATGCTTCGGATATGTATCAAATATTCTTATCCAACGAGATTCATCCACATCTGAACGACAAATTTCTCCGTCAGCAAGCACTATCTTCACCTCGCCACTAGAACATACAACATCATTTTCCTCCTTACCAACCATCGCTTTCACTTGAGAAAAAAGGGATAACGCCTTATTACCAATCAAACGGAAATCAACATACTTTTCCGCCACAAAGAAAAAAAGGGCGAAAACAAACAATAGAAAAAAAATCTCGATGGTCCTTATCACTACCCTCTGTGCCATACCATTTTCTTAATCGTAAAAACTGAATAATATATAAGCCAGGACAAAACAATGGTCGAGAGCAGGCTCATTATCGGACGATATATCCAAAGATGACAATCTTTATTCTCTAACCTATAAGCAAGGCCAAACATGAATCCAACAAGAATAATTCCTCCGAGATACAAGAATGCGGATATGATATCACCATGTATAGGTAAATAAATCAGATGTCGAAAAGCGATAAGCGGACCGATAATGACAAACAAAACATGTAAATAATAAACTACTGCTGGAATAAAAGGTTTTTTCCAGTAAAATGACCCAGTAAAAAAAGTATTCCTAATGAAACTCTTCTTCCATCGGATCTGCTGCTTCACCAAAGCTTTAAATGTCTCTGGAAGGATTGTCCACGACTTTGCTGATTTTGAATAAACGACTTTCCAATCATTCTCTGGATAGTCTATTTCTTTCACACAATCCTCGGCGGCATATCTTTCTTTCAATCTTCTCCCTACGTACCTGCTACCAAGCAAAAAACCCGTTAGAGTCCTGTCTGTCGCAAACTTGAATTCCTGCCCAAGAAACATATCCTGTTCCCACGCGGGAATAAAATTGTAAATCGCCTCACGCCTGAAAACAGCAAGTGGTCCTGATACGCAAGTAACAACGCCAAAACAACTCTCAAAAGCCTTGCGAATAGCAAACTGTCCCTCAGCCCAAGAATCTTGTGCTTTAGTGAGAATATTGGTTCTAGAATTTTTCAAACGAAAATGCCCGCTTACCCCCCCCACGTCTGGAAAAACATTGAATATTCTCACGATCCGCTCCACTGCATCAAGCGCCCAGACGGAATCACTATCGGAGAATGCAAAGATAGACCCATTTGCTTCACGCATTGCACAGCCAAGAGCTCTCTTCTTTCCCGCGTTCTTCTGATGAATCACTCGGATTTTCCCTTGACTGGAATATTCATCAAGAATCTTTCCGGTTCCATCCGTACTACCATCGTCAACGAAAATTACCTCCTTGTTCTCATACGTCTGCTCCAGCATCGAAAGGATACATTGCTCGATAACCTTCTCCTCATTAAAAACAGCAACCATACAGCTTACGAGAGGCTTTTTCGGTTGAATTCCTTGTCCAGTAAGTGCTTCGTGTTCAATTTTTTCTGCAACAACAGCTGGATCAACATAACGAAATATCGCGAAATAAAACGTCAACCAAAGCACGGATGTGACAAGAACACCGTATATGTAAAGAAAAAAATAGTCCGAATCGACAAAAAAAGCCTTTCCGATAAAAATCGTGGAAATAGCAAAAACTATGAAATGGACGGTAATCTTATGATTTGCTCCAAGTCCGCCATTTCGATACAACGTATGCTCTCGCATAGACAAGAAAAAATCCGCGACCGGATTACGGAAATAATAATAGCAAAAAAGACAACACTCGTCGATCTAAAAAGCCTCTTCACCACTAACGTCCACCATTCCGTGAAATTTCGATATTCCGATAGGTCGTGTGGTAGAGAAGCGCGCGGGACTTGATCGCCACCTTGTCCGAAACCGCCGCAAGCGAACC
>CAYRYX010000014.1:0-17702 GCA_964428755.1 uncultured Bdellovibrionales bacterium
ACTCGTCTCCCTTCCGGACCTGATCGAGGTGCAGACGGATTCCTACGAATGGTTCTGGGAGAAGGGGCTCAAGGAGCTGTTCGACGAGGTGAACCCGATCACCGACTTCGCCGGGAAGGATCTCGAACTCTCGTTTTCCGACCATTATCTCGACGAGCCGAAGTACGACCCGGAGACTTCGAAGGCGAAAAACATATCATATGAGGCGCCGCTCCGCGCCAAGGCGACGATCGTCCTCAAGAAGACCGGCGAGGTGAAGGAACAGGAGATCTATCTCGGGGACTTCCCGCTCATGACCGAGCGTGGCACCTTCATCATAAACGGTGTCGAGCGCGTCGTCGTTTCCCAGCTTATCCGCTCCCCGGGCGTGTTCTTCACTATGTCGTTCGACAAAGGGAAGAAGCTCTTCGGTGCGAAGATCATCCCGAACCGCGGCGCGTGGCTCGAGATCGAGACGGATCTCGACGGCATCATCTCGGTCAAGATCGACCGGAAGCGCAAGCTGCCGATCACGACGCTCCTCAAAGCGTTCGGTTTCGACGATAAGAAGATTCGTGAGGAATTCGCCGATATCGATCAGGGCGACGTCCGGTTCATCGAAGGAACGCTCGCCAAGGACAGCACGTCGAACCGCGGCGAAGCCTACCGCGAGGTCTACAAGCGTCTCCGCCCGGGCGATCTCGCCACGGAGGAGAATGCCAAGCAGATGATCGACGGCATGTTCTTCAATTTTGAGCGCTACGACTTCGGTGCGGTCGGGCGGTACCGACTCAACCAGCGGCTCGAAGTCGACCGTGAGAATATCGAAGAGAACCGTATCCTGAATTCCGACGACCTCCTGCTCATCATCCGCGAGGTCATCCGGCTTTCGAACGACCCGGATGCCCGTCCGGACGATATCGACCATCTCGGGAACCGCCGCGTCCGCGCTGTCGGCGAGCTTATCCAGAACAAACTCCGTGTCGGTATCTACCGCATGGTCCGGAACGTGAAGGATCGCATGTCGACCTGTGACCTCGCAACCGTGGTCCCCGGGCAACTCGTGAATCCGCGTCCGGTCGCCGCATCGGTGAAGGAATTCTTCTCGAGTTCACAGCTTTCCCAGTTCATGGACCAGGTGAACCCGCTCGCCGAGCTCGAGCACAAGCGGCGTCTTTCCGCGATGGGTCCGGGTGGGCTTACGCGTGAACGTGCCGGCTTCGAGGTCCGCGACGTGCACCACAGTCACTACGGACGCATCTGTCCGGTGCAGACGCCGGAAGGACCGAACATCGGACTCGTCGGACACCTGGCGACCTATGCGCGCGTGAACGAATATGGGTTCCTCGAGACCCCGTATCTCCTCGTCGCGAGGGAGGTTCCCGCCGAGGCGGAAAAACTCATGAACCGTATCCTTGATGAGACGGTCGCCGGAGTGAAAGCCGGCGAGAAGATCTCCGACGAGAAGACCGCCGAGAAGGTCGCCAAGGAGAAAAAGGGCGGAACGGTTTCCGTGAAGCCGTTCGTCACGCTCGATATCGAGTACGTGAACGCCATCGTCGAGGATCGGAAGTCCATCGCGCATGCCGGTATCTCGCTCGACGTGCATCGGAACATCCTCGACGACATGGTTGAAGCCCGTATTAAGGGGCATCCGGGCATGATTGAATCGTCCGAACTCGACTACGTCGATGTGTCGGCGAAGCAGTGCATCTCGGTCGCGACCTCACTCATCCCGTTCCTCGAGCACGATGACGCGAACCGCGCGCTCATGGGTTCGAACATGCAGCGGCAGGCGGTGTCATGCGTGGTTCCGCAGGCTCCGATCGTCGGAACCGGTATCGAAGACAAGGCCGCGAAGGATTCTGGGCAGGTCGTCGTCGCCGCACGCGAGGGCGAGGTGATCGCCGTCGACGGCGGTCATGTCGTCGTCCGGGAAAAGGCGCCGGTCGGATCCAAAAAAGAGACATTCGACCGCGAATACAGACTGCTCTCCTTTGCGAAGTCGAATTCGTTCACGAGCATGAACCAGGTGCCGCGTGTCACGAAGGGGCAGACCGTCAAGAAGGGCGATGTGCTGGCGGACGGCTCCTCGACCGATCACGGTGAGCTCGCGCTCGGACAGAACATGCTCGTTGCGTTCGTCCCGTGGGAGGGTTTCAATTATGAGGATGCGATCATCGTGTCGGAGCGGGTCGTCCGCGACGGCCGGTACAGCTCCATCCACATCGAGGATTTCTCGATCGACGTCCGCGACACGAAGCTCGGGCCCGAGGTGGTGACCCGCGATATCCCGAACATCGGCGAGGACCGGCTGCAGAACCTCGATGAGGGCGGCATCATCCGCATCGGTGCCGAAGTCTCTTCCGGGGACATCATGGTCGGCAAGATCACCCCGAAGGGCGAAGGCGACCTTACCGCCGAAGAGCGTCTCTTGCGCGTCATCTTCGGTGAGAAGTCTCGCGATGTGAAGGACTCCTCGCTGTATCTCCCGCACGGCGAACGCGGCAAGGTCGTCGATGTGAAGATCTTCTCCCGTGAGAAAGGCGACAAGCTTCCCATGGGTGTCTTCGAGCAGATCCAGGTCTCGGTCGCGCAACTCCGCAAGCTTTCGGTCGGTGACAAGCTCGCCGGACGGCACGGAAACAAAGGCGTCATCTCGCATATCGCTCCGGTGGAGGATATGCCGTACCTTCCGGACGGGACGCCGGTCGACATCATCCTCAATCCGCTCGGTGTCGCATCCCGCATGAACATCGGGCAGATCCTCGAGACACATATGGGGTGGGCGGCTTCGAAGCTCGGGTACACCGTGGCGTCGCCTGCGCTCGACGGCATCTCCGAAGAGGTCATAAAGGGCGAGCTCAAGAAGGCCGGGCTTCCGGAAAACGGAAAGATCCGTCTCATGAACGGAAAGACCGGAGAGTACTTCGACAACGAATCGACGGTCGGTATCATGTACATCCTGAAGCTGAACCACCTCGTCGAAGACAAGCTCCACATGCGGTCGATCGGGCCGTACTCGCTCATCACCCAGCAACCGCTTGGCGGCAAGGCGCAGTTCGGAGGACAGCGTTTCGGGGAAATGGAAGTGTGGGCGCTCGAAGGATATGGCGCCGCGTATACGCTCCAGGAAATGCTCACGATAAAGTCCGATGACGTACTCGGCCGCTCGAAGGCGTATGAGTCGATCATCAAGGGCGAGCCGATAAAGAGTCCGAACCTGCCGGCATCGTTCCACGTACTCGTGAACGAACTCAAGGGCCTGTGTCTCAATGTCGAGCTCCAGGGCGCGAAGACGGAAAGCTCCGAGGTCGAAGAGAGCGAGCCGGAACCGGAAAAGAATTTCGGGGATCTTTGATCCGAAGTTACACGATTAACGCCAAATCTATGACGACGGACAACAACATCACCAAGGTAAGCGACTTCGACTCCGTGCGACTCACGCTCGCGAGCCCGGATCAGATCCACGAATGGTCGACCGGAGAGGTCACGAAGCCGGAGACTATCAACTATCGTACCCAGCGGTACGAACCGGAGGGTCTCTTCTGCGAGAAGATCTTCGGTCCGGCGAAGGACTGGGAGTGTTACTGCGGGAAATACAAGCGCATCCGCTATAAGGGGATCGTCTGTGACAAGTGCGGCGTCGAAGTGACGCGTGCCATCGTCCGCCGCGAACGGATGGGGCATATCAAGCTCGCGACGCCGGTCTCGCATATCTGGTATCTCCGCGGCGTGCCGTCCAAGATCGGCCTCGTTCTCGGCATCTCGCCGTCGGAACTCGAGCGTGTGATCTATTTCTCCTCCTATATTGTCACCGACGTGAACGAGTCGCTCAAGGAGCGGGTCGTGAAAGAGCTCGAGACGGAGTACAAGGCGAAGCAGAAGGAAACGAAGGATTCCGAGGAAGGACTCGCCGACCTCAAGGAACAGTATCGTTCAGCGAAGGAAGATCTCCGGAATCTCGTCCCGTACCGCATCCTTTCGGAAGTGGACTATTTCAATCTGTCCACCCGGTTCGGACAGGTGTTCTCGGCCGGTATCGGCGCCGAAGCCGTCCGGAAAATTCTCGAGAAGATCGATATCCCCGCGATGATCGAAACCCTGCGCGCCGAACTTGCGGCGGGCGAGATGTCCGATCCGAAGAAGACTCTCCAGCGACTCAAGGTGTTCCAGGGGTTCCAGAAAGCGAACCTCAAGCTCGAGTGGATGCTCCCGACCGTCATCCCGGTCATTCCGCCGGACCTCCGGCCGATGGTCGCTCTCGACGGCGGTCGTTTCGCGACCTCCGACCTCAATGATCTCTACCGCCGCATCATCAACCGGAACAACCGCCTTAAGAAACTTATGGCGATCGGCGCGCCGGAAGTCATCACCCGCAACGAGAAGCGCATGCTTCAGGAGGCGGTCGATGCGCTCTTCGACAACAGCGCCCGCCGCGGACAGGTGTCCGCCGCCGCTTCGACCGGTCAGCGCCGCGCGCTCCGCTCGCTCGCCGATGCGCTCAAGGGCAAGCAGGGTCGGTTCCGTCAGAACCTCCTCGGGAAGCGTGTGGACTACTCCGGGCGCTCGGTCATCGTCGTGGGTCCGAAGCTCAAGCTCCACCAGTGCGGTCTCCCGAAGAAGATGGCGCTCGAGCTCTTCAAACCGTTCATCATCCAGAAACTCATCGCGAAGGAATATGCGCACAACGTCCGTACCGCCGGCCGCATGGTCGACGCGGAAGCGGAGGAGGCGTACGAGATCCTCGACGAGATCATCGCCGATCATTACGTGCTCCTGAACCGTGCGCCTACTCTCCATCGTCTCTCGATTCAGGCGTTCCAGCCGGTGCTCATCGAAGGGAAGGCGATCCGCCTTCATCCGATGGTCTGTACAGCGTTCAATGCGGACTTCGACGGCGACCAGATGGCAGTGCATGTCCCGCTCACCGACCAGGCGCGGTGGGAGAGCGCGAACATCATGCTGTCCGCGAAGAACCTGCTCAAGCCGGCGTCCGGCGACCCGATCGTATCGGCGACCCTGGACATGGTGCTCGGCGCCTATTACCTCACCCACATCAAGCCGGGGGCGAAGGGCGAAGGTAAGGCATTCGCGACCATCGATGAAGCCCTTTTCGCCTATCAGGCCGGCATCGTCGACGTGAATGCGAAAGTGAAGCTCCTGTTCCGAGGGTCGGTCATCGAGACCTCCGTCGGCCGTGCGATGTTCAACGACATCCTTCCGGAGCATCTCCGGTTCGTGAACGAGGAATTGACCAAGAAGGAGATCCGCGGCGTCATGGCACGGATCCTGGAGGAGCTCGGACAGGACGAGGCGGCCCGTGTCGCCGACAAGATCAAGGATCTCGGGTTCAAGGCTGTCACCAAGTCCGGCATCAGCTGGGGTATGGACGACCTCGTGGTGCCTGAGGCGAAACCGGGAATCATCGCCGCCGCCGAAGTGAAGGTCCGGGAGGTGAAGGACCAGTACAATATGGGATTCCTCACGAACGAGGAGCGGAAGAACCGCGTCATCGAGATCTGGAACGAAGCGAAAGAGAAGATCACGGACGCGGTCCGCGCGACGCTCGACAAGGAGGGCCCCGTCTATTCCATGGTCTACTCCAAGGCCCGCGGTTCCGAATCCGTCGTCGTGCAGATGACCGGTATGAAGGGACTCATGGCCGGTGCTACGGGCGAGACGATCGAACTTCCGGTGAAGAGCTCGTTCAAGGAAGGGTTCAATGTTCTCGAATATTACATCTCGACCCATGGTGCCCGGAAAGGTATGGCCGATACGGCGCTCCGCACCGCATCCGCCGGATACCTGACCCGTCGGCTCGTCGACGTCTCCCAGGACATCATCGTCCGCGCGGAGGACTGCGGTGACACCGAAGGTGCGTATCTCTATCGTGAGGACTCCGATGCGACCGGTATCAGCTTCGGGGGTCGCGTGCGCGGTCGGACGACCGCCGAGACCGTGAAGCATCCGGAGACGAAGGAAGTCATCGCGAAGAAGGGCGATCTCGTCTCGAAGGAACAGGCGGCCGCCATCGACGAGGCCGGTATCCCGAAAGTGAAGATCCGCTCGCTCGTTTCCTGTAAGGCACATCGTGGCATCTGCCGGAAATGCTACGGGGTCGACCTCGGCCGCAATGCCCTGGTCGAACTCGGCGCCTCCGTCGGTGTCGTCGCGGCACAGGCTATCGGCGAACCGGGAACCCAGCTTACCATGCGTACCTTCCATATCGGCGGTGTCGCGGGAACGGATATCACCCAGGGTCTCCCGCGTGTCGAGGAGATCTTTGAGGCCCGTCCGCCGAAGTCCGAGGGACTCATCGCGGATATGGCCGGTGTAGTGAAGTCGATCTCGAAAGAAGGCGAGAAGACCGTGAAAGTCACGATCGAGGCCGAGGGTGGCGAGGAACGCGAATATCAGGTCCCGGCGAACCTCTCGGTGCTCGTGAAGGAAGGCGAACTCGTCCCGGAGGGGGCGATCCTTTCCGAAGGACACCTCGATCTCCGCAAGCTCTACGAGGTCATGGGCAAGGAGGCGGTCCACCGCTACATCGTCCGCGAGATCGAGGAGATCTATGCGAGTCAGGGCGAAGGCATCAACGACAAACATATCGAGGTCATCATCCGCCAGATGCTCTCCCGCATCCGTATCACGGATCCGGGCGCGACCGAGCTTCTTCCGGGCGATGTCGTCGAAATGGCGCAGTTCGGGGAGTCGAACGCGGCGATCGAAGCGGCGGGGAAGGCGCAAGCTTCGGGCGAGCAACTCGTGCTCGGCATCACCAAAGTCGCGCTTTCGACCGAATCCTTCCTCTCGGCGGCGTCCTTCATGGAAACCGCGCGCGTCCTCATCAATGCATCCATCGCGGGCAAGGAGGACAAACTCCGCGGTCTCAAGGAAAACGTCATCATCGGACGGCTCATTCCTGCCGGTACCGGCTTCCGTGAGGCGGTGGTGAAGTAGATCGAAGAGACGGAAAAGAAAGGCGGAGAGAAGAGTCGCCCCGGATGGGCGGCTCTTTTTCATATTGTGGTATACTGTTTTCAGCGGATTTTCCATCCGGTTTCCGTGTTCGCGGAGCCGTTTCATTTCATTTCCTATGGGGCGTAAAAAGAAAGAAGAAAAGGCATCGAAAGAAAACCAGGGTGATGATGGATCGTCGTTCGAATGGGAAGAGGTGCTCGGGAGTGATGCGAAGCGCTCGATAGCGGCTATCCTGCTCGCGATGCTCGGCATACTCTTCCTCATCGCGTTCTTCGACGCCGGTGGCGCACTCGGATCTTTCCTGGATTCCGGGTTCGGAAAGCTTTTCGGCTGGGGCAAGTGGCTCGTTCCGATCCTCATCTTCATATCTGCCTCGTTCTTCCTTCGGCGTCGTGAGACGACATTGTCGGACGTCGTGAAATTCATCGGTCTTTTCGTGGTGTTCGTGTCGCTTCTCGGTTTCTTCCATCTCTTTCTCGGGGATACCGGGAAGCAGCTTCTTTCTGCGGCGAAAAAAGGTGATGGTGGCGGGTATGTCGGGTATGGACTCTCCTGGGTCTTCATGGAATTCACCGGACGGGTCGCCGGCGTGGTGATCCTGTCCGCGCTTTTTCTGTCCGGGCTTGTCGCCGCATTCAACGTGTCGCTCATGCATTTCCTTTCAGTGGCGAAACGGCGGATATCGGGATTCGGCGGAACGATCGGGAAGGAAGATGTGCCGGAGGTCGCGGATACGGAGGAGCCCGTTTCCGATGGGATCGTGACGGGTATTCCCTCACAGACGGTCGATGTTCCGGTCATCGCGCCGGTGGCGTTCGCCGGGCAGACTCCCGTCCCGGACAGGCTCCATGAGCACAATATCGGGACCGTCCGGTTCCCGGATGACGGTCCGGAGGAGACGGGAACTTCAGCCAATGTCCGGGATATCTCCTTCGATTCCGAATCCGACGAGGATGAGGATGACGATGCGGACGCGCCGACCGCGGCCGTTCCGAAGAAGAGGCGCCGTCGTCTTCGGTGGGAGCTTCCGCCGACCGACCTTCTCGAGAACAAGTCGGAAAAAGGGAATTCCGGCGATATCGAACGGAACACGCAGATCATTAAGAGTACGCTCAAATATTTCAATATCGACGGCGAGATGGGTGTCCCGCAGGTCGGTCCGACTGTGACGCAGTTCACGTTCAGTCCGGCGTTCGGAACGCGGCTTTCGAAGATTACCTCGCTTTCGCAGGATCTGTCGCTTGCGCTCGCGAAGCATCCGATCCGCATCGAGGCGCCGATTCCGGGAAAGTCACTCGTCGGCATCGAGGTCCCGAACGACGCTCCGGCGAAGGTCCGCATGCGCGATATCCTTGAGAGCGAAGTATGGAAGGCGAGAAAATCGAGGCGCCTGTCGCTCGTGCTCGGTGAGGATGTCGCGGGGAATTTCATCCTGGGGGACCTTTCTTCTATGCCGCACCTGCTCATCGCCGGCGCGACGAATTCCGGGAAGAGCGTCTGCGTGAACTCGATCCTCCTCTCGCTCCTCTATCAGAACTCCCCGGAAGAACTCAAGCTCATCCTGGTCGATCCGAAGCGTGTCGAACTCTCTCTCTATAACGGCATCCCGCATCTCATGGGCGGTTCGGTCATCACCGATAACAAGCGTGTCGTGAACGCGCTCAAGTACGCGACCCAGGAGATGGATCGGCGGCTCAAATTGCTCGAGTCGGTGCATGCGAGGGATATCGCCTCGTATCAGGAGAAGCATGCGCGCGGGGAACGCCGTATCGTGACGAACGAGGATGGGCACTCCCGTGAGGAGGAGCTCGATCCGCTCCCATACCTCGTCATCGTCATCGACGAGATGGCCGATCTCATGATCGCGCACGGCAAGGAGGTCGAAGCGACGATTGTGAGACTTGCTCAGATGTCCCGGGCGGTCGGTATCCATCTCATTCTCGCGACACAGCGACCCTCCGTGGAGGTGGTGACCGGCCTTATCAAGGCGAACATCCCCGCCCGCGCCGCGTTCTTCGTGACGAACCAGATCGATTCGCGTACTATCCTCGATACCGGCGGCGCGGAGAAGCTGCTCGGCAAGGGTGATATGCTCTATTCGCCGCCTGGAGCAGCGCAGCCGCAGCGTATCCAGGGGTCGTTCGTGACGGAGGACGAGGTGAAGAAAGTCGTTCATTTCCTGGAGAAGGAGAAACGTGAGCGCGGCGAGGAGGGAATCGATGAGGATTTCGGCGGCGGGCGACAAGGCGAAGACGGATCCGGTCCGGAATCCCCGGATGGGGTCGATTTTTCCGACCAGGAAGATGATCCGTCACAGATCGACGACCGGTATGACGAGGCGAAACGGGTCGTCATGGAGTCCGGCCGCGCCGCGACGACTTATCTCCAGCGTCGTATGTCCATCGGGTACGGCCGCGCCGCGAAGCTGCTCGATCTCCTCGAGGAGCACGGTATCGTCGGCATTCCGGATGGTCCGAACAAGGGGCGTCGGGTGCTCGTCGGTCCGAAGGCTGGCGAGGAAGGCGATGCGGAATATGACGATCCGCTCGCCGATCAGGCGTCGCGTGACAAGTGGCAAGTCTAGCCAAATAGTCCATAAAGTTCGTCAAGTCCATAAGGTCTAAAGTCCTCAAGGAAGCCGTTTTCTCTTGGTGTAATTGGGGGACTTTATTGACTTTTATGCTATATTTACAGTATGGCCGCTGTGAATTTCACGAGAAAAAAGGTCGGATCGCTCACGCTCGGCGAGAAGCTCCAGAAGATACGGAACGATCATCGGATCAGTCTTACGGAAGCGTCGAAGGCGACGAAGATACAGGTGAAGTATCTCGAAGCGCTCGAAGCCGGGTCATATGAGAAGCTTCCGCCAGAGGTGTACGTCCGTGGGTTCCTTCGGGGGTACGCCGGATTTCTTGGTGTTCCGGAAGATACCATACTGCGTATGTATGATCGGGAGCGGAGCATCCAGAAAAATCTCGGGAGAGGAGAGCCGTTCCGATTCCAGCCGCATTCCCCGATCCGGTTCCGGATCGACTTTTCCTCGAAGACGGTGGTCGTGGCAGTCATATCGGTCATCTCTCTCGGTTTTTTTTCCTATCTCTACCTTGAATTCCGATCCTTCGTTTCCGAACCGAGACTTGTCATCGTTGAGCCGACCGACAGGTCGACCGTGCGGACGGCGGATACATGGATCTCCGGGGAGACCGATCGGCGCGCGAAGGTGTCGATCAACGGCCAGGAGGCGGTTGTTTCGGAAGACGGGCGGTTTTCGGACCACGTGATACTCATGTCGGGTCTCAATGTCATCACGGTATCGGCTGTGAACCGGTTCGGGAAGGAGCGCATAAGAACCGTGACGGTATCGGCGGATATTCCCGAACAGGTCGCCGCCCCCGCCGTCTCCGAAGGCGACATGATCCCGATGCGGGTCGAGGTTTCCATTCGCATGACGGAAACGGCGACCGTGACGATCGAGGCGGATGAGGAGATCGTCTTTTCCGGCGAACTTTCCCGCGAAGAGACGAAGCGTTTCGAAGCGAAGCGAGAGATACGGGTTTCTTCCGGAAAAGGGACGGCTGTATTCGTCCGATCCGGGAACGACCCGGAGGAGATACTCTCTCAGGATTCCGGATCGGCAGAACGGACGTTCCGCGCCGTTCCGCATGACGAAAATGGCAATAACGAGGTAAACAACCAGTAAGATACCCATTATGGCGAAGGAAAAAAAGGAGGGCGGCAGGGAGAGTGTCGACGCGGTCGTCGGGGCGATCAAGGAAAAGTTCGGCGACGAGATGATCATGAAGCTCGGTGAGGTGAAGAAGGTCGATGTTGCGGCGATCCCGACCGGTTCGGTGTCGCTCGACATCGCGCTCGGTATCGGCGGGGTTCCGCGCGGACGGGTCATCGAGGTGTATGGACCGGAGTCGTCCGGCAAGACGACACTCGCCTTGCATATCATCGCGAACGCGCAGAAGGCCGGGGGAACCGCCGCGTTCATCGATGCGGAACACGCGCTCGATCCGGAGTATGCCAAGAAGATCGGCGTCAGGATAAACGACCTTCTCATTTCCCAGCCGGACGCAGGAGAACAGGCGCTCGACATCGTCGAGACACTCGTCCGATCGAATGCGCTCGACGTCATCGTCATCGACTCGGTGGCGGCGCTCGTGCCGCGCGCGGAAATCGAGGGCGAGATGGGTGACCAGCATGTCGGGCGGCAGGCGCGGCTCATGTCGCAGGCGTTGCGAAAACTTACTCCGATCATGTCGAAATCGAACACGGTCGTCATCTTCATCAACCAGATCCGCATGAAGATCGGCGTCATGTTCGGGAATCCGGAGACGACTTCCGGCGGACAGGCGCTTAAGTTCTATTCTTCGGTCCGCATGGATGTCCGTCGATCCGCGCAGATCAAAAAAGGAGACGACGTCGTCGGGAACCGGGTCAAGGTCAAGGTGGTGAAGAACAAGGTCGCGCCGCCTTTCAAGCTCGCGGAATTCGATATCATGTACAACGAGGGTATCTCGGCCGCCGGTGACCTGCTCGACACAGGGGTCACGCGGGAAATCGTGAAAAAATCGGGGAACTCGTACTCGTATGGCGATGTGAAGCTCGGTGTCGGCCGTGAGACGGCGAAGGCGTTTCTCAAGGAGAACCCGAAGGTATTCGATGAGATCGAAAAGGCGATCACGAAGAAGGTGAAGGAGGATATCGCCGCTGCCGCATAAGAAACGATTCCTCAGCCGGGAATTCCGGAAAGAGCCGCCGAAAGGCGGTTCTTTTTTCCGGGTGCGAAATATGGTATGATGGCCGCATGAAAAAAGAAACATTTTTTCTCGTTTTTTTCGTCCTGCTTTCCCTTTCGATCGCGACGATCCCGTCGTCGTCGGTTTTGGCTGTGGACGAGGGGGATATCAACGATCTCGAGAAGAAGATACAGAAGGAATTGAAGGAGGCGGCCGAGATCAAGACCGAACTGCAGAGTATTACCGGAGCGATCACGACGACCGTGAAAGTGATAAGGACGACCGAGAACGTCATCAAGGAGACCGAGGAGACGATCAGTCGGAAGGAGGCGGAAATCGCGAAATTGGAAGCGGACGCGGTGCGGAACCGGGGCATCCTTCGGGAGCTCGTTCGCGAGGCCTATTATCGTGATGAGGAGTTCACTCTTCCGGAAATCCTCGCCGAAGGGGATGTGTTCCGTGCGCTCAACGATCCGGAAAAACTCCTTTCCATCGGTGATCGGATAAACGGTGCGCTGTTTCGTATCCACGCCGTGCAGGCGAGCGTCGAGACCGAGAAGGGGTCGCTTGAGGAAGCGAAGGAGGAAAAGGCGCGGCTCCTCGCGCAGAAGGAGCGTGAGCATCGCGGACTCGTGACCGAAAAGGTCGAGACGGAGGACGACCTCGAAGAACAGTTGGCGACCATCGCGGAACTCGAGGAAAAACTCCGGGAATTGAAGAGTGACCTCGCCAAGATCACCGGGAAGTCGTACGACGCGAAGGATATCCGCGAGGCGGTTGAGTTCGCGAGCGGGAAAACGGGCGTTCCGAAAGGGGTGCTCTACGGATTCCTGAAGATGGAGACGAATCTCGGTGCGAACACGGGGCAGTGTACCTACAAGGAGGTGGAAAAGGTCGCCGTGGCACGATATAAGAAGTACGGGAAAAAATATCAGGCGTCGATCAATCTTCTTTACAAGCGGCGGGATCTGTTCTATGAGCTCGTGAAGGGTCTTGGATACAGCAAGGATAAGAAAGTGTCGTGTACGCCGAGCTACATCGGGCAAGGCGGTGCGATGGGGGTGCCGCAGTTCATGTCGGATACCTGGAACGGATACGAATCGCAGATACGGGCCAAGACGGGACACGGCAAGCCTGATCCCTGGAATCTTACCGATGGCGTGATGGCGATGGCGCTCAAATTGCAGCGTGCCGGAGCGACTTCGGACAAGGCGTCGGTTATCAAGAGCGCGTCCATAAATTACCTCGGCGCCTTCAACGCGAACTATTATAACGGCATCGTCTACTGGTCGAAGAACTACAAGAAGCTCTTCAGCTAGCCGGGCATCCGGATAAGAAAACGACCCCCTGAATTCTTAGGGGGTCGTATCGTTTTTCTCCGTTGCTGCAAGTTTTGTGTTGGGCGTGGGCGGCGGATAGACCATGACGTGGAAGCAGGCCTGGTACCGTTCCTTTGTCGCCTGGATCTCGCCACGGGATTCCATAACTGAAAGCGTCTTTTCGAGCCATGCCACCTCCCTCCGCTTCAGTCCCTTGTATCCGATATCGATGGTCGCGCCGGTCGAGTGGGTTGATGCGAGAGGTCCTTCTGCCGGGGCGGCGTTCGTATTGCGGATTCCGAGTTTCTCCTGGTAGGATCTCGGTCGAATTGCCGAGGATACCGTGAGCGACTTCCCGAATTCTTTCCGGAAATCTTTTCCGAGCGAAAGGAGCCATCGGTTCACGTGAGGGAGGCAGTATGCGTATGCTCCGGGGAGCCGCTTATGCCAACGGACGTATCGGTTATTCGGAAGACAGGAAAAACTTCCTTTGCCGATTGCCACTCGGAGAACACGCTCATTCTCGAGCCGGTCGAGACCGAAAAAATCAGCCGCGGCGTTCTCGTATGCGCGCGCTTCGGGGGAGCCGCGGAGATTATCCTCGGCGGCACAACCGATGGAAACAGCTGTCAGAAACAAAAAAAGCACCATCCTCATGGTGGCACCTCCTTGGAAGGAACTGTACATGATATTATTATACACCAAAAATTTAAAAAAGTCAATGATTTTTCACTCGCCTCCGTCCCGGATTTATGGTTTTGAGACTGCGACCGGCAGTTTCATAAGGTATTTTTCAGCAGGAAAATCCCGATTCTGGAGAGGGAAGTCCTTGGAGGTGGTGTCTTGCGGGCTTTATGAACGAGCGGAGGCTTGCCAAAATACGGCGCGTCTGCTAGAGTAGCCGAACAAACGAGAAAGTCCGACGCGCCGCCCCGCTTCATCCATGGAGACCAGGGCGGGCAGAAACCGCATTCCGGGGATTCTCTCGTTTTCCGGTTTTTATCTTTTTAATCGTTGTAATCACTAAGAAGAACGGTATGGAGTACGAGCTTTTGTATCTGGTGGGGGAATCGAGGGACGGGGAGCTTCCGAAAATCCGCGAGGATGTGGAGGCGATCGTCCGCGAAGTCGGCGGGACGTTTCTTCCGGCGGAGACCGAGGAGAAGCGGAATCTCGCGTATGAGATCAGGAAAGAGCGTCGCGGCACCTATGTCGCGCGTCGGTTCACGCTGCCGCTGCCAAGCGACGAGCCGTTCGTCGAACCGGCTGAGGTGAAGGAAGGCGCGATCGATGCGATCACCCGGAAACTCAACCTGTATCCTTCTGTGCTCCGCTCGTTCATCCTCCGAGCCGATAAGCTCCCGGAGCTCAAGCCGATTCCGCGCGAGGAACGGCCGAAAAAAGTGGTGCGGGATTCGCGCCGCCCGTCTTCGTTCGCCGATCGTCGTCCGGTGAAGCCGGTCACCGGCGAGGAGTGGAAGGCCGAGGAGCCGGTGAAGCCCGAGGAATCGGCTGTGAAAGAGGAATCTCCCGCGAAGAAGGAGGATGCTCCGACCGCGAAACCGCTTTCCGCTGAGGAGATGGACAAGCAGTTGAAGGAAGTCCTCGATATATAATGGGTGTAATATCGTAAGGCATAAGAAAAACATATGAACGTGAACAAGGCGATCATCGTCGGGCGGCTCACCCGCGATCCGGAGGTGCGTTCCACCACGAGCGGGCAGAACGTGACGAGTCTTTCCATGGCAACCAACCATACTTGGACCGACAAGAGCGGGCAGAAGCAGGAAAAGAGCGAGTTCCACAATGTCGTACTCTGGGGGCGGCTCGCGGAAATCGCCGGGCAGTACCTTACGAAAGGTCAGGAGTGCTATATCGAAGGTCGGATCCAGAGTCGGACCTATACCGACAAGGCCGGCGTCGAGCGTAAGGCGACCGAAATCGTCGCTGAGAACATGCAGCTCGGTTCGCGTCCGCAGGGACAGGGGGGTGGCGGGTATGCGCCGCGCCAGAATGCCGCGCCGAGGGCGGCGGCCGTCGCCGGAGCGGGAAGCGCGGCGGGAGCCGCTGTTCCGCTTCCGAAGGAGGAGGAGATCCCGACCATTAATCTCGACGACGAGAAGGAGGATATCCGAATCGAAGACGTACCCTTCTAATTTACAGATTGCAGATTTTAGATTGCAGAATGGAAATACGGGATTCTCAAATCTGAAATCATCAATCGCCAATCTAAAATTATTCTATGGAAGACGCGATGCGAAAGAAGCTCGAGACGCTCGATTACAAAGACGCTTATTTTCTCCGCCGGTTCCTGAACTCGCAGGGGAAGCTCTATCCGCCGAAACGGTACGGCCTGTCGGCGAAGGAACAGCGCGCGCTCGCGCTCGCGGTGAAGCGTGCCCGTTACATGGGGCTCATCCCGTATGTCGTCCGATAAAAATTAAAAACGGAAAAATCAAAGATCAAAATGAATGAATGCCGCTTCGCGGCATACGACCGTTTTTCATTTTGAGATTTGCATTTTTATTTGAGCGGATATGTTGACCCTTACAGACATAAAGGCCGGAAAGAAGATTCTCTGGCAGGACGAGCCGTATATCGTGCTCGAATACCAGCATTCGTTCATCGGGCGCGGCGGCGCGGTCATGCGGACCAAGCTCAAGAATCTCCTCTCCGGAGCGATCATAGACTACACCTTCCATGACAAGGACAAGTTCGAGGAAGCGGAGGTGATCCGATCGACGGCGCAGTATCTCTACCATGAAAACGGGGAGTGTCAGTTCATGGACTCTGATACCTATGAGCAGTTCGGTCTTTCCGACTCGGTGATCGGCGACGGTGCGAAATACCTCGTCGAAGGGACGGAAATCGAGGTTTCGAGCTGGAACGGAAAACCGATCAGCGCGGAAATCCCGGTAAAGATGACCTTCAAGGTCGTCGAGGCTCCTCCGGGGCTCAAGGGAGATACCGCATCCGGCGGTGATAAGGTCGTCACGCTCGAGAACGGTCTTCAGATCACGACCCCGCTCTTCATAAACGCCGGCGACACCATTGTCGTCAATACTGAGAAGGGCGCGTATGTCTCGAGGGCGTAGTATATAAGGGGCTTTCAAGCCCCTTTTCGTTTGTAGTCTGTTCTTGCAAGATCGCCGGAAATATGCGAGAATTAGGGAGGAAAGAAAGCCTGAATCAGCCCCTTTTATGCGATTCCAGACGCTCCTCTTCGGGGTCCGTTTTTTTACCCTCCTCTCCCTCGGGACATGGATGGGTGTCTTTTTTTCCGTGGATCCGGAATCAGCCGGAGATCCGGGGGCCGCGCTCTTCCTTGGTGCGCTGTTTTCCTTCCTCACCGGATTCTATACGCTCGTGCTCGTATTCCTCTCACGGAGATTCCTCGGGGACGCGAGCGCGGCTCTGGCATTCGGCGCCTCGTTCCGGCAGGGATTCCTCCTTGCACTCCTTTCCGTCTCGGTGCTCGTCCTGTCGCGCTTCGGCTACCTCTCGTGGTGGAACGTGCTCCTCGCGCTCGCGGCGGTACTGCTTCTCGAGCTTTCAGCGCGACGACTGACGAAAGAAGAATAATTCTGAAATTCAAAGAACAAATGCCAAATGCCAAATGAAACTCGAATGATTCGACCCGGGTTTTTGATTTGGAATTTGATATTTGAGTTTTGAAATTTACCGTGTATGGCTAAGAAAACTACCGATAGCTCGCAGTACGGCGCCAAATCGATCCAGGTGCTCGAAGGACTCGACCCGGTGCGGAAGCGTCCGGGCATGTATATCGGTGGCACATCGACCGAAGGGCTCCATCACCTCGTCTGGGAGATCGTGAACAACTCGATCGACGAGGCGATGGCCGGGTACTGCACGGAAATCACCGTCAGGCTGCTTCCGGACAACGTCGTCGAAGTCGTCGACAACGGCCGCGGCATCCCGGTCGAGATCCATCCGCAGACGAAGAAGTCGACCTTGGAGACCGTGCTCACCGTGCTCCATGCTGGTGGTAAATTCGGCGGTGACGGATACAAGATATCCGGCGGACTTCATGGCGTCGGCGTTTCGGTTGTGAACGCGCTTTCCGAGTGGACGCGTGCGACGGTAAAGCGCGATGGGAAAATCTGGGAGCAGCTCTACAAGCAGGGTGTGCCGCAGGGATCGGTGAAACCGATCGGCAAATCGAAGGAGACCGGAACGACCATCGCGTTCAAGGCGGACAAGGAGATTTTCCCGGAGATCGAATACTCGTGGGACAAGATCCTCGAATACCTCCGTTATCAGGCATATCTCACCAAAGGCGTCCGTATCCAGGTGGAGGACGCCCGGGAGGTATTGGCGCCGGGGGACGAGCACAAGATGCGTCGGTACGGATTTCTCTTTGATTCCGGAATCATTTCCTTCGTGAAGTTCCTGAACCGCCGCAAGGAGGTGAAGAACGAGACGCCGGTCTATATCGAGAAGACGGTGGACGGGGTGTATGTCGAACTGTCGCTCCAGTATACGGACAGCTTCAAGGAGCACCTCTTCGCCTTCGCGAACAACATCTACAACCCGGAGGGCGGCATGCATGTCACCGGTTTCAAGATGGCGCTCACACGGTCGCTCAATGATTACGCGAAGAAGAACGGGTTCCTCAAGGAGAAGGACGGCGCGATGACCTCCGACGATCTCAAGG